>DASQBW010000204.1:0-3792 GCA_035635015.1 Draconibacterium sp.
TTGATAATTATCTCCATTATTATTACCGGAGCTGCATTTTATTTTTCTAACAATGTTCTTCCTAAAACAAACCTGAAATTTGCTGCGCTATTGCATAGTGTAAAACAACAAAGGCCGGAATTGGTATTACAAGAAGGAGTGTTTACGAATGAAATGGATGGCTACAGCATTAAAGTTGGGAAGAGAGATAACAATACAAAAATTTTGTATGATCTGTTAATCTATGATCACACAAAAAATAGAGCAAACGTAAGTGTTACGGTGGCCGATTCTGGCCTGCTGCGTATTACTGAAGATAAAAAATACATGGTACTGACCCTTTTTAGCGGCGAAAATTATAAGGAAGAGGAAACGCAGGGCAGAAGGAAGACGGAGACTTATCCTTATCAACGAAATAGTTTTGAAGAGCAGACGATTCGTATTAAAGTTAGTGGGTTTGATTTTAACCGACGCGATGAAGACGCTTTTAGAAACCAATACCGCATGCTTACTCTCGATCAATTGGAACAAGCAGATGACAGTTTAAGCAACGATTATTATGACCGGGTTCGCAAATACATGTTGCAGCTAAGTGTTACACCCACTATAACACGAAGAATGGTTAACCTAACGGCAAAGCACGACTCGCTTAAACAAGAAATTGAGGAAATGAAAGCCGATACAATTATTGACTTCGACAGTTATTATGCAGGTATCGATACCTGGGAAAAGGCCGAAATTGCACGAAGCGCACTCGATTATGCCCGCAGGAATATGCAACAGGTAAATCTGTTTGAAGGGCAACTTTACGAAAGGAAAAAATGGCTGAACAAATTTAGGATGGAGTGGCACAGGAAATTTACATTATCAGTTGCTGTGCTTGTTTTCTTTTTTATTGGGGCACCCCTTGGGGCGATTATTCGAAAAGGAGGACTGGGAATGCCTGTTGTTGTATCTATATTCTTATTTATTTTATATTACATCATCTCAATGAGTGGTGAAAAAACAGCCAGAGAAGATGCCTGGAATATGATTAACGGAATGTGGTTTTCTACCTACATCTTCCTTCCTGTTGGAGTTTGGCTAACGTATAAAGCAGCTACCGATTCTGCAATCATGTCGGCCGAAACCTATACTAAGTTTTTTAATCGTTTAGGCATTGGGAGATTTTTTACAAAAAAGAAGTCAACGGATTAAATGCCAATGAATATCTTACAGGTAACAAATAAAGTTCCATTTCCTGCCAGAGATGGTGGGGCAATAGCCTGTATGAATCTAACAAAAGGTTTTTCGCAACTGGGTCATAAGGTTACTGTTCTGGCTATGAGTACCGCCAAACATCACATCGAATTGCATGAAATTGATGCGTCGGTTCGTGAAATGGCAACTTATAAACTAGTGGCTGTGCCGGCCCGTATCAATCGGTTTGCAGCATTTCTAAATCTTTTGTTTTCACGAAAACCTTACAACGCGATTCGTTTTATTGATACGAAGTTTGGTAACGCTTTGGCGAATTTATTGGCAGAGAATCACTTCGATATTATCCAGCTCGAAGGACTTTATGTGTGTCCGTATATCCCTTTAATCCGAACAAAAACAAATGCGCTTATAGTATATCGCTCACATAATATCGAGTTTGAAATTTGGGAGCGAACCGCTCAAATGGCTCGCGGTTTAAAAAAAGCCTACCTCAACAACCTTGCTAAACGGATAAAACGATTTGAAATAAAATGGATAAATTCTTATGATTTGCTGGTTCCTATAACAGCAAGAGACGGTGCTATGCTTGATGGACTGGGAAACAAAAAGGATAAACATGTTTCGCAAACCGGGATCGATTTAGAACAACTTTTCCCGGATGGTACCAAAATTAATTATCCATCACTTTTTCATATTGGATCGTTGGAGTGGGCACCGAATCAGGAAGGACTTGTATGGTTTTTGGTAACCTGCTGGCCTGTAATTCATAAAAAATATCCCGATCTGATCTTTCATGTAGCGGGTAGAAATGCTCCACAGTGGCTTATCGACAAAATAAATACCGACGGAGTAATATATGAGGGTGAAGTTGATGATGCGTATACTTTTATGAATTCGAAAGCAATCATGATTGTTCCGCTCTCCTCGGGAAGTGGTATGAGAATAAAAATAATTGAAGGAATGGCCCTGGGTAAAAGTATAGTTTCAACAGCTATTGGAGCCGAGGGTATAGAAATTAAGAGTGACGAAAATATATTAATAGCCAACAGTGCCGATGAGTTTATTGAAGCTGTTTCCTCGTTGATTGAAGATAAGGGATACTTTGAGCAATTAGGGAAAAATGCCAGCGCGTATATCCGTGAAAATTTTGATAACTTAGCCACAGCACGAAAACTTGTCGATTTTTACAAACAATACATTCGATGATCTTAAGCGTTTTATTCTGGGTATTATTGGTTATTCTGTTGTATACTTATATTGGGTATGCGCTTATGCTGTGGTTTCTTGTAACGGTAAAAAAAGTATTCACACCTCATTCTGAAAAAGAGATAACTCCGGAATATGAGCCCGATGTTTGTTTGTTTGTTACGGCATACAACGAAAAAGATTACATCGAACAAAAGGTAAAAAATTCATTTTTGCTGGATTACCCGAATGAAAAGATTCAGTATTTATGGATTACTGATGGCTCCAACGATGGAAGCCCTGAAATGTTAAAACAGTATGAGAAGCTTGAAGTATATCATCAGGCTGAAAGAATGGGAAAGATGCACGCGATGAACCGTGGAATGAAATTCGTAAAAGCTCCAGTTGTTATTTTCTCGGATTCGAACACGGTTCTTGGCAGAAACTCGATTCGCGAAATTGTACAGTGTTTAAGTAATTCGCGTGTGGGCTGCGTTGCTGGAGAGAAAAGGATTATTCAGCGAAACGAAGAAGCAGCTGCCGGTGCGGGCGAAGGTTTGTACTGGAAAATGGAATCGTGGATAAAACAAAAGGATTGGGAATTGAATTCGGCAGTTGGTGCAGCAGGAGAGTTGTTTGCTATTCGTACCGAACTATTTGAGGATGTTGAAACCGATACTTTGCTCGATGATTTTATTATCTCCTTACGCATTGCACAAAAAGGTTATAAAATTGCCTATGCTCCAAATGCCTACGCAGAAGAAACGGCCTCAATAAATGTAAAAGAGGAGCTAAAACGCAAGGTTAGGATTGCAGCCGGTGGAATTCAAACCATTATGCGCTTAAAGAGTTTAATTAATCCTTTTAAATATGGAATTCTGTCGTGGCAATATTTTTCACATAAGGTTTTGCGTTGGGCTTTTGCTCCTCCTGCCTTGTTGCTTTTTTTCGTGGTTAGTTTCCTTTGTGTAGTCAATTACAACTTGTGGAGTTTAAATCACTTTTATGCCATTATATTTTATATGCAGGTTGTATGTTACTTTGCTGCAGGGTTGGGATGGTATTTCGAGAACAGAAGATTACGCCTGAAAGTATTGTTTGTCCCATATTATTTTATAATGATCAATTACGCTGCAGTACTTGGTATTTTTCGCTACATTAATGGCAGGCAATCAGTAAATTGGGAAAAATCGAAACGGGCAGGGTAGTAGTCCGTTATTCTTTATTCTTTTCTAAAAAACGCTTTTCAATTAAATCGCTTCTTTTTATTGTTCTTCTGATCCATTCAAGTTTTAGCTCAGCCATCTCTTCATCGCTAATTCGCCAGTCAAATCCTTTGGTATTACGCATTTTTAGCGTAAGATGGTGTAAAATAATAGCTGCTGAAACCGAGATATTGAAGCTTTCTGTAAAACCATACATCGGGAT
>DASQBW010000205.1:0-4537 GCA_035635015.1 Draconibacterium sp.
CTCAAGCTCTTTTATCTGTTTTCTGATGTCGGAACCGCCATACAAAGTGGCAATTTTTACTCCGTTAATGTTTTTCGAGAAATTCTCGAGGTCTTTTGCAATTTGCAAAGCCAGTTCGCGCGTTGGGCTTAAAATTAAAGCCTGCGGTACTTTTACCGAACTGTCGAACTGCTGAACAATGGGTAGCCCAAATGCCGCTGTTTTTCCCGTTCCAGTTTGTGCCAACGCAACCATATCCTGGTCGGTTTCCAATAAAAACGGAATCGTTTTTTCCTGGATTGGCGTGGGATTCTCAAAACCAAGTTCCTGGATCGCCCCCAGGATTTCGGCTTTTAACCCCATTGTTTCAAATAAACTCATATACTATTTTTTAAAGTGGCCGCAAAGGTATTCTTTTTATTTGTATTCCAGAGGTTTATGTTGTCTTGTTTCATAAATTTAACTTTAGATCAGTACAATGTATACTATCGAAATGATTTGCTATTGTTTGGCAGTTGCCATTTTTAACGCTGAATTCGCATAAAATTCTTTCCAAACGCTTACTTTTGTTAGTGTTCATATTCAATATAGAGTTAGATATGAAACAAAGTAAGCCCATGAAAAGAATCGTTCAGATACAGTTCCTGTTCGTCCTGTTTCTTTGTTTTTCCGGTTTGGAAGTCAGAGCACAGGAGAATGATACCATTGTTCCAATAGAAAATCCAACGCGTTTTTTACGAAAAATTGATCTCTCAGAAGTTACCAGCAACGGACTGAAACTGTGGCAAGATGATTTTTCGGGACACTGGGTAGGCATCGATTTTGGTTTTAACATGCTGCTGAACGAGGATTACTCCGGTTATGAATCGGGGTTTATGGATAATGATGTTTTTCGTTCAAATTCGGCCTATTTTAATTTCCTGCAGCAAAGTATTGGTTTACAGAAAAACAGGAATACCATCGGATTAGTTACCGGTCTGGGACTGCAATTGCAGAGTTATCGTCTGGACGATAATACCACAATTGTAAAAGGTAACGACGGAGTGATCTCGCCTGATTATCTGTATTTTAATGAAAATCAGAAATCGAAACTGGCAATAGAAATGATTACACTGCCTTTACTCCTCGAGTTTCAGGTACCGATCAATCATTACGATAACCGCCTGTTTTTTTCTGCCGGAGTTGTGGGTAGTCTGCGTTTAAGCAGCCACACAAAAATAAAGTACAAAGAAGAAAAGAAACAAAAACTAAAAGTGGTGGACGATTTTTCGATGCACCGTTTTAAGTACTCGGTAATGGTTCGAGCCGGTTATCGTTGGTTTAATGTATTTGCCAGTTACGACCTGGTTCCTCTCTTTAAAACCGAAAAGGGACCGGAACTTACACCATTTACATTTGGAATAACCTTGCTACGGTTTTAATTGTCAGTGCTTTAAAAAAGAGCTTAAAAATGCCCCAAATATCATAGGAAAAATCCATAAGATTTCTGTTCTTTCGGCAATATATTAATGCATATTTACAAGATGAAACTGTTACTACTTAGCAACTCTACAATGCCAGGCGAAGATTACCTGGATTATCCAAAAAATGAGATCAAAAAATTCCTTGGAGAGAAACCGCTTACAGCTGTTTTTATCCCGTATGCTGCAGTTACTTTCTCGTTTGATGCATACTGTGAAAAAGTAGAGGAGAGATTTGCTGAATTGGGCCATCATGTTGTTGGTATTCATACATTTGATGATCCTGTAAAGGCAATCGAAAGAGCTGAGGCCATTGTTGTTGGCGGAGGAAACACCTGGCAACTGGTTCGATTGTTGCACGACCAGAAGTTGATGAATCCAATAAGAGAAAAAGTTTTTAACGGATTTCCTTATATCGGTTGGAGTGCAGGTTCAAACGTTGCCTGCCCAACTTTGCGTACCACAAACGATATGCCTATAATCGATCCAAAAGGATTTGATTGCGTTGGGCTGGTTCCTTTTCAAATTAACCCGCATTATCTTGATGCCAATCCTGAGGGGCATGGAGGAGAAACACGTGAGCAGCGAATTCAGGAATTTCTTGAAATAAATCCGAATTGTTACGTAGCAGGCCTACGCGAAGGTACCATGCTGAGAGTGGTTGATGGTAAAATAGACCTGATTGGTGAGAGAAGCTGCCGTATCTTCAAGAAGGACCGGGAACCAATTGAGCTCAAGGCTGGAGATGATTTCATGTTCCTGCTCTGATTCTTTGGAAGGATGCCAGAATGTAATCCGGTAAAACTATTGCCCGGATTTTATGCTTTTCTTAAAGGTTAAATTCTGTATGCTAACAGGATATATTCCTGATTTTATTTTGATTGGCCCAAAAAGTATTCTTTACCTTTGTGCCAAATATTAGCTAACATGGAACTACTTGAAAATAGCTACTTTGCTCTTTTTGTAATTGTTGCGCTGGGATTTATCCTCGGGAGGATTAAAATATTTGGGTTGTCGCTTGATGTTTCAGCCGTTATTTTTGTGGCACTGGTTTTTGGCCACTATGGCATCGTTGTACCTAAAGACTTTCAATACCTGGGCTTGGTATTATTTATTTTTACGATTGGTATTCAGGCAGGTCCGGGTTTCTTTGAATCCTTTAAAAAAGAAGGACGACAGTTGGCTGTTTTTGCATCTTTGCTGATTGTTCTGGCATCAATAATAACCGTGGCAATTATCTCCTTTTTCAAGGTCGATCCAAATATTGCTGTTGGCTTGTTAACCGGTTCGTTAACGAGTACCCCGGGACTGGCAGCAGCTATTGATTATACCGGTTCTCCTCTAGCCTCGATAGGTTATGGAGTAG
This sequence comes from Draconibacterium sp., assembly GCA_035635015.1. Classification (GTDB taxonomy): domain Bacteria; phylum Bacteroidota; class Bacteroidia; order Bacteroidales; family Prolixibacteraceae; genus Draconibacterium. Next base: position 2,806 of record DASQBW010000205.1, read on the forward strand.
GTTATCCGTTTGGTGTAATTGGAGTGATTTTGTTTATTCGTTTTTTACCTAAAATCTTTCGAAGTCCGGTTCAAAAAGCTGAAGAAGAATATCAGTCAGTGCTTAAGGATCAGTATCCGGAAGTGATTAAACGGAATTTTATTGTTGAAAATGAGAATGTTGTAGGAAAAACGATCGGCGAATTACGTATCCGTTTTATGACTAAAGCAGTTGTGTCAAGAGTTGTACACGACGAAAATGCGGTAACTCCAACACCTAATACTGTATTGCATAAAGGTGATTTAATTAAGGCTGTTGGTACCGAAGAGGCACTTAAAAATGTGGAACTGTTAATTGGGCCGAAGACGGATAAAGAAATTTCAATAGATCCCAAATATGATGTAAGGTCGGTACTGGTTACTAACAAAGAAGTGGTAAATAAAACCATTGGGCAAATAAATCTGCTTCACACCTATGGTGCAACAATTACGCGTATTCGGCGTGCCGGAATAAACATTGTACCGAGCCCCGGCTCCAAGTTGTTGTTTGGCGATAAATTGATAATTGCAGGAAGTCGTGCCAGTATTGATATGGTATCAAAAATTTTCGGGAACGATCAGAAACGTTTGTCGGACACCGATATTTTACCTGTAGCCCTGGGAATTATCTTCGGGGTACTTGTTGGAAAAGTAAGTATTGCCTTAGGGTCATTTGCATTTAGTCTGGGACTTACAGGCGGCGTTTTAATAGTTGCCCTGGCATTAAGCCGGATAGGGAAAACCGGACCGATATTGTGGACAATGACCGGTGCAGCAAATCAGCTGGTTCGTCAGTTTGGATTGTTGCTTTTTCTTGCTGCTGTTGGAACAGGTGCCGGGCAAAAAATTGTGGAGACCTTTAATCAATACGGAATTGAACTATTTTTATATGGAGGTGCCATTACAATTCTGCCAATGATTGTTGCAGGAATTCTGGGAAAATATTTCTTTAAAATGAATATTCTGACACTTCTGGGAGCTATTAGCGGAAGTATGACAAGTACACCAGGATTGGCTGCAGCCGATTCGATGACCGACACCAATGCTCACTCCATCGCTTACGCTACTGTTTATCCGGTAGCAATGGTATTGCTCATAGTTTGTGTTCAGCTTATAACCATGTTTTTCTAATCAGTTACTGTAAAAAGCCGGAGACAAGGCGGGTGGAGACCAGTTTGTAAGGAAATGCAATACTTTGTCTTTGTCATATCCATCTCCTTGCTCTAATAATGCCGAATTTTGCGTGTGAATCCGATTTCCATTACCATCAAGAATGACAAAAACAGGAAATCCAAAACGCTGGGGGAAATCCAGTTCTTTTAGAAGTTCAGTCTGGTGATTATTTTCATCATAATTTACTTTTACAACTTCAAAACCTACATTCATCTGCGCATTAAGTTCCTCATTGTTTTTTATAAAATTATGGAACTTAATGCACCAAGGACACCAATTCCCGCCAATCTGCAGAAAAACATGTTTGTCTGATTTCTTAGCCGATTGAATCGCATGCTCAATGTCTTTTTTTGCATCGGCATCCGGATTATATATTTTCTGTGCCTGGGAATTTGTCGTTAGCAGTAACCCAAAAATTAGTAAGAGCGTGAGTAGTTGAAACACTTTCATTAGCAATGTTTTTTAATCTCTATTCCAAATAGAATTCATTTTATAAACATCTATTTTTTCAATTCCCAGTTCACCGCCTTTAGTAAATAGTT
>DASQBW010000206.1:0-5154 GCA_035635015.1 Draconibacterium sp.
CTATTTGGGAAGAACTTGCAGGATATTTCGGGGGCTGGTGCAGCCGGTGGGCTCGGTGCTGGCTCCGTATTATTTCTTAATGCGCAATTAAAATCAGGCACACAACTCATAAAATCTATAGCACGTTTTGACGAGGCAGTGCACGATGCTGAATGGATTGTCACCGGAGAAGGAAAAATCGATGAACAAACTTTTTCCGGTAAAGTAATAAATGGAGTAATCGAATCGCGTACAAATCAAAGACTGGCTGTTTTTTGTGGAATAAGTGACCTTACCGAAGATCAGAAAAAAAATTACAATATTGATTTCCTTGCAGAAATTATAGATCAAGCTGAAGGTATTGAAGATTCAATAAAAAATGCAAGCAAATACCTCGAAAAGGAGGCCGAACGATTTGCAAAATTATACCTGTAGAAAAAATTAAATCGATTCTTAAAAAGGCTGTGTCAGCTCATCTAAAAAAGCATGGTATTTATCCTCCAAAAGTGGTTCTAAAGCCTTCTTAACTTTCTCGTGATAATCGTTCAACCACTCTTTTTCAACTGGTGATAATAGTTCTGTTTGCACCAAGTTTAAGTCAATGGGACATAAGGTCAGCGTTTCAAAGCCAAGAAATTTACCATAACCGGTTTCTTCAAGCTCAATGCATGCGATCATGTTTTCTATGCGAATACCATATTGCCCTTCGCGATACAATGCCGGCTCGTTCGACACAACATGGCCGGGTTCAATAAAATTCGGATTGTAATCCTGCCGAATAGCCATTGGCCCTTCGTGCACATTTAAAAAATGCCCTACTCCATGCCCTGTTCCATGCCCGTAATTCAATCCCTGCTCCCATAACGGTTTTCGGGCCAGAATATCCAAATGACATCCTTTTGTTCCGTATGGAAATTTAGCCATCGACAAAGCAATCATCCCTTTTAAAACCAGCGTATAATCATTTTTCTGCTGCTCGCTTATCTTTCCTAAAGTCACTGTTCGGGTAATATCTGTGGTTCCTTCAAAATACTGCCCGCCAGAATCAAACAATAAAATTCCATCAGCTTCAATTGGTAAAGCATCATCAGCACCAACAGATAAATGTACAATTGCCCCCTGGGACTTATAACCAACTATCGGAGGGAAACTTTCGCCTTTAAATCCATTCTGCTTCGCCCTGAATTCCTTGAGTTTTACACCTGCGTCGTAAGCATTAATTTGATTTTTACCAACATTATTCTTCAGCCAAAAAAGAAACTTAGTCAGTGCCACTCCATCCTTTAGCATTGCCTTTCTAAAACCGTCAAGCTCGGTATTATTTTTTCGGGCTTTTAACAGCGAAACAATTGAGGTACCTTCCATTAAACTGTTATCTGGCAATAGGTTCGAGTAAGCTTTAAAATTTGCGGTAGCAGTATCAATAAAAATGTTTCTACCTTTCAGTTCAGATAAAAAAGTATAAAATGTGCTATAATCCTTCAAAACAACTCCATCATTTATCAAGCTGTTTTGGGTTTTATCGTCTAATTTATTTTGTTCAACAAATAGATAACTTTCGTTAGCACCAATAAGCGCAAATCCATAAAATACCGGATTGTAAGAAATGTCTGATCCCCGAAGGTTAAATTGCCATGCCAATTCGTCGAGCATGGTAATTAAATGGAAATCGGAACCAGCTTTTTTTGTTAGAGCAATTAATTGCTGTTGCTTTTCTTTTCTTGGTAAACCCGTATATTTTAGGTCCGGTTCAAACACCATGTTTGATGAAATTGAAGGACGATTTTCCCATATTTTTTCAAAAAGATCAGCGGTTTCAACTAATGCTATGCCTTTCTTACCCAATTCGTACTCAAACGTTTTATACGCTTTCACCGAAATGGTTTGTGTATCCATCCCTACCCGACTTCCTTTCGCCAACTTATTACCAATCCACTCTTCAGGTAGCATGGCGTCAGGTACTCTTAATTTCTGCATTTCAATTCCGGTACCTTCTAATTGCCCGGCTGCCTGCAAAAAATAACGAGAATCGGTCCATAAAGCGGCCTCATTTTGTGTGACAACTACCATCCCGTACGACCCGGAAAAACCAGAAATAAACTTACGCGTTTGCCATCGGTCCGGTAAATATTCACTCGCGTGCGGATCAGTTCCTGAGATGTACCAGGCATCGAGGTTAAGTTCTTTCATTTCGGCACGTAAAGCCGCCAGTCGTTTATGAATTTCTGATTTCATTCGTTGTGTTTTTTATCAATCAAGCTGGTTTTGTTTTTTGGAAATAACTTTTTACAAAGTGTTTTATCGACGGTGCCGGAATATCATCGTAGTTAATTTCTTCTTCGGAATAAAATTGATAGTCCAGGATGTCATCCATCGGATTAAGTTCTGTAATGGATTGTGCCGTTACCAGAAATGCCAAATCGATTGTAAATACCGAATATTCCGAGAAAATGTACTCATTTGGTGCCGACCCGAAATACTTTAACGTTTTTACTTCTAATCCCAGCTCCTCCTTCAGTTCGCGCTGTACGGCATGTTCAGCATCCTCCATCGGATCTATGAAACCTCCCGGCAAATCGAGTTTCCCGTAATTGGGTTCAACACCGCGAGTCACCAACATTAACTTGCCAGACCCATTGTTTATTAGTGCAGCTACTGCTGCAGATGAGTTAATGTAAAAATAAAAATTGCAATCCTCACATTTTAACGACCGGGTTCCGGATGGCAAAAAACGGTCAGAACCACATTTCGGACAATATTTTAATACGTTTAACGGCTGAGTATTCATTACTCCACAATTTTTTGCGCCTTTAACCAGGTATAAAAGAGCTCCGGCCATTGCGCCGACGGCAAGCCGGTTTTTCGGATACCAAATCCATGTCCACCTTGAGCAAAGATGTGCATCTCGGCAGGTACGTTGTATTTTTTTAGTTGGGAATAAAAGGCAATTGAATTTTGCGGAACAACACCTGTATCATCATCGGCCAGAACCAAGAATGTAGGTGGAGTTTCGGCACTTACATTTCGTTCATTCGAATATTTACGAACCAGTTCCTGATCGTGTCCTTTGCCAATAAGGTTTTCGCGTGATCCCAGATGCGTAAACGCTTCATCCATCGTAATTACCGGGTACAATAAAAGCATAAAATCAGGTCTGCAACTTTGTTGTTCAATTTTGTCCATACTTTCTTTATTCCCATAATCGAACACCGTTCCTGCTGTAGAAGCTAAATGACCTCCAGCCGAAGAGCCCGCAATTCCAATTTTATTGGGATTTATTCGCCAGGCTTCGGCATTGGCTCTTACAATCCTGATCGCTTGCCTAGCATCACTTGACGGAACCTCGTGATGACCGTTGGGCAATCGGTATTTTAATACAATTCCCGTTATTCCTTTTGTTTGCAGGAAACGCGCAATGTCATATCCTTCATGGTCCATAGCCTCAATTCTATATCCACCTCCCGGGCAAATAAGCACTGCTGCTCCTGTATTTTTTTCGGCATCCGGAGAGAAAACGTACATCTCTGCTTCCGTAACATTGCGAACTCTTACACCATCGTACTTTTCCTCAGGCTCTGTTATGCCGTTATCGTTTGGAGCACCGTTAGGCCATACTTTTACAACTTTATCCTGCGCCATAATTGAAATGGATAACGATAATATCAGAAATAATACCTTTAATCTTTTCATGGTTATTTGCTTTTTGCTCCAACAAAGTAGTGTTCTTTATCGGAAAACAGCACATTAAAAGTGGTTAATGAACCGTAAACTCGTGTAATATATTGCTGGATATTTACTTTTTCTTCATCGGTAAGCGATTTACTGCTGTTGATGTTTTGTTCTAAAACCCGCAGCCTGTCGCGCAGCATTACAATTTTATGAAAAAAGGTTTCAACAGGGATTTCTTTTGGTTTTAATTCTTGGTTTGCCGGTTGAAGCAGCATTTTCCCTCCAATCCATTTCTCTCCTATGGGTACAATTTCGTTTAAAGCATTGTGCTTGTCGAGCACATAGTTTAAAACCTTCTCTATTTCGCTTATCGACAGCGTTGATTTTGGAGCTGTTTCATTTTGTTCGAGAACGGTTAAATCAGTATTTCGTTTTGTTATTTCCATTTTACCGCCTCTTTCAAAAAATATTTCATAAGCGGTTAAATTGTCTTTGCTGATTATGCCTTCGCCATATCTTGGATGCTCCACACGCGTTCCAACAGTTAAATCTTCCATTTTAGTTCTATTTGATTTATGCGTTAAAAAATATTATCCGGGTATTTACAGAAAACAAACAATTTTAATCAATTTCCAGAGGCAGTAATTAATCGTGGCTGGCCTTTGATACGTTTTCGTTTTACCTCGTAATCACGTGTATACGAAATTACAGAAACCCCTTCATTCATGTAACCGCCAAATTGGGTAAGTTTATTAAAATGATAATTGCCTTGGGTTTGAAAAGTGTGCATGTAAGGGAGGCAATCAGTAAAATCATTTCCGTAGGCAAGTAATGCGGTTAAAAAATACATGGTTACATCGTAACCCTGAAAACCAAAATTATTAGGTTCGGTGGCAAAGTTATTTTTGTATTTTTCAATAAACGCAATGGTTTTTGGATTTGTATAGTCAGTATGATAAGGTGCAATAAATTTGAGTTTCAGATTGTGATAATGTTCGATCTGAATGCTTGAATAGTTAGGATAGCGGTTTGTTCCAATCAAAGTTATTGAATGCTCCTCCGCCAGATTGTTTACATTTGAAATGGCCACGCTAAGTTCTCCCTCATTCGAAGAAGGAATATACACTACATTTTCTTTATTTTTCGACATGATACGACGCAAACCAAAAGCTCCCTCATTTTGAAAATCATAAATTGTAAAGTTAACTCCCTCGTTACTGCTCAATAATCCTGAATTAAAAAACTTTTCGCGTAAAAGTTCAACTAACTCTCCTTCGGGCGTGCCGTTATAATCAGAAGTTTTTAAGATAATGAGGTTACTGTTATAATGCTCTTCCGCAACCATTTCGGCAGTTTGCTGAGTTAAATATTCGCGTGAAGGATTTACCTGAAAATAACTTGAATTTGTTTCAGTAATATTTGTTTGCGATGCAAGTGGCGAAATAATTGGAATACGATTTTTTGCAGCGTAAGCCACAATTTCGAGTTGTACATCCGGATAAATAG
>DASQBW010000207.1:0-6966 GCA_035635015.1 Draconibacterium sp.
ATAACGTACTGGAAATAAACAGTAACAATATGTTGATACCCGTTAGGGTAGGCACCGGTTATTCATCGGTTTATGAAATCCTGTTAAACCTTACAGTGCTGAATTCCAATGGCGTAAAAGTGCCCGTTTCGAGCCTGGTAAAAACCAGTGCCGGCACCGATTTAAAAACCATTGTTGCCGGTAAAGACGGGGAGTATTTCCCGGTTTCGCTAAACATTGACGATAGTAAGTTTGAAAATGCCACCGGCAAAATAAAAGCGTTGGTTGAGGATGACCGGATGGAGGTTGCGTTTAGCGGAGCCATTCTTTCCAATAAAGGAATGATAAACGAGCTGATCGTGATTATTTCCATTAGTCTGCTTCTGCTTTATTTTATCCTCGCTGCCCAGTTCGAATCGTTTGTGTTGCCCGTAATTGTGCTGTTAGAAGTGCCCATCGATTTGTTTGGTGCATTCCTGCTACTGAAACTGTTTGGCGAAGGGATTAACATTATGTCGGCCATTGGGGTAATTGTAATGACCGGGATAATCATTAACGACTCCATCCTGAAGATCGATACCATAAACAAGCTGATGGATGCTGGAAATTCGCTGGTGCGTTCGGTTATGGAAGCCGGGAGAAGGCGGTTAAAACCCATTATAATGACCAGTTTAACCACTATTCTTGCCATGATGCCTTTCCTGTTTCAGAAGGGGATGGGAGCCGAACTGCAAAAACCACTGGCGCTGGCCATTATCGGCGGAATGACCATTGGAACCCTGGTGAGTTTATTTTTTATTCCGCTGATGTATTATTTGTTGAGAAGGATGAAATCTGAAGCTGTATAACAGTTTGGATGAAAACGATGACCCTGTGTTGATGTTGGTGAAGTTGAAAGAATAGACATAATCCCGAAGGGATGAAATAATTATAGAACAAACAAAACATAATACAACCAGAACCCTGAAAGGGTGAAATAATTTCTAGAAATGGCAGGTACATATTCACAATTATACATCCAGATAGTTTTTGCGGTGAAAGGTCGTGAAAACATTATAAAAAAGTCGTGGTGCGATGAATTGTACAAATACATTTCCGGCATTATAGCAGGGAAGGGACACAAAACAATCATCATAAACGGCATGCCAGACCATATTCATGCATTTGTAGGATTAAAACCATCAATGGCGATCTCTGATTTGGTGAGGGATATTAAAAACAATTCTTCAAGATTCATCAATGAGCGCCGTTTTGTTCGAGGAAAATTTCAATGGCAGGAGGGGTACGGAGCATTTTCCTACTCACATTCACACATTGAAAGCGTTTATAATTATTTGCTAAATCAGGACAAACATCATAAGAGAAAGACGTTCAGGGAAGAATACCTGGATTTTCTTAAAAAATTTGAATTAGAACACGATGAGAAATATTTATTTGAATGGTATGAGTAAAATATCACCCCTTCGGGGTTTGTGTTGAGGCTTTGCCCAATGGCTATAATAATAGCATCCCTTCGGGATTAAAAGAAAAAATAACTTAAACAACTGGCCAACAGCCTCGATGAAAACGATAACCCGGTGTTGATGCTAGTGAATTTAAAAGAATAACTATAAACCTGTTAAAATGAAAAACGTATCCATTGTACTCACACTAATTGTTGTCTTATTTTCCTGTACACAAAAAAAAGAATTAGACAATGTTGTTGATCTTACCACAATCACTGAACCCAGTGTTACTAATTTATCCGAGCTGGGATCAGAAATAACATATATTGCGCTCGAAACAAATGCAGCTTGCTTAATACAAAAAATTGATAAGTTGATCTATGAAGAAGGTTCATTTTTTATAAGGTCAACATTCGAAAATAATGTAGTACGCGATAAGAACGCACCACCACCACCACCAATGATGCCAATAAGATCTCTGTATCGGTTCTCAAAAGGCGGAGAGTTTATTGGCCAAATAGGTCGGAGAGGAGGAGCACCTTCCGAATACAGAGAGATTCATGATTTTTTTTACAATAAAAGCAACAATACAATAGATATTTTTTTCCGAGGCGAAATCAAAGAATTCTCGTTGGATGGAATATGGGAGAAAAATATAACGCTTGAATACAACGAGATATATTGGATAGCTCATACCAATAATCAGTTTCTTGGGTATGATAATAATGTGAGAGGCCAAAACGAATATAGCTTTGTTTTATTCGACGCAGATGGTGAGATTACAAAGAAGTATAAAAACAAGTATAAATTTAATATTTCAACAGGTGGTGTTGTTTATCCATCGGAATGTATATTCTATCAGTACGACGGAAATTTGCATTGCAAGGAAATGCATTCCGATACTATTTTTACATTTAATAACGGGGATTTTATACCCAAATACATTCTTAACCAGGGTGATGCGAAATATACAGTTGATTTGAGGGAAAAACGTAATTCTGTGGACTTCACTCAAATTATTTTCCAGGAAAATATCTTTGAATCAAATAATTATCTTTTTTATCAGTACAGATGGAAAGAGAGGGACAACTGTTTCATTAAAAACAAATTAAACGGGTCTCAATATTTAATTGATAACGATACAGGCCTGGTAAATGATTTGGATAATGGCCCCAATTTTAAAATTCAAAATACCGTAACCGTTGACGGCACTGAATACGTGATTTCATGGATTAATGCTTTTGAATTAAAAGCCCACGTAGCTACCAACGAATTCAAAAACTCCACACCCAAATACCCCGAAAAGAAAAAACAACTGGAACAATTGGCCAACAGTTTGGATGAAAACGATAATCCGGTTTTGATGCTGGTTAAATTGAAGGAATAACCTAAAAAAGATTAAAAATGAAAAAATCAGGAAAAATATCGATTAATCCAGAAAAGGTGATAAAAAATGAAGAGTTGGTGAATTTAAAGGGTGGATATTATGGACCTTGTACATGTACATGTTATGATACTTGGACTTATGAATGTCTTGGTTATTTAGCATCAGATACAGGAAATTGTCTTATTGAATGTAATGATTTTTATGGAGGACATGTCGGTGGTTCATGTGGTAATTTAGATATTTGTGAACCTCATTAACAAGTTGCGATAAATTAGAAGTCTGTCTCAAAATGTCAAAGAATGCTTTTTTATTTGTTTAGTTCTATGAAAAGGAGAGATAAAACTTCATGCTTCAAACTAACATTTTGTTCAGGCTTCTTTTAATTAATAAATTCTTTTTATAGTATGAGATTCAGCTTAATTTTCGCGTTATTACTTGCTTTATTTTCATGCAATTCTAATCGAGAATTGGATGATAGAATGTTTGTTATTGATCCTGAGCAATTTTCCGATAAAAAATTGACATTATCAATGATAGCTGATGATATTAGCTATATTCCACTAGATAATTTATTCCCAATAGGACTAGTTTATTCGATCAGATTAAGTAATGATGCAATTTATCTGAGCATGAAAAATATTGGAATAGTTCAATATGACAGGTATGGCAATTACGTTCGCACCATCGCAAAAAAGGGACGAGGGCCTAATGAAATCAGATATGGAATGAACTTTGCAATTGATATTAAAGGCAATCTAATATATGTCTTAGATAGTGGTATAAAAGTTTATTCAATGATGGGAAAACTCATCCGGGAAATTGAAACGACAAACTATATTTCAGGAACTGCTCTCAATATTGAAATTTTTGGTTCATCCCTTTTTCTACCCGATTATGGAACGTTTGGCGAATACAAATATGATTGGATTGTTCTTGATACGTTGGGAAATATGGTTTCTTCAAAAAAGACTGATTTAATTTTTTCAAAAAACACTTTACCAGGTACCATTTATGAATACAGGAATAGACTGTATTATTTCAATTACTTAAATGATACCATTTTTTCTATTTCTCCAAATTTTGATTTTAGAGGTGCATATCGATTTTCTAATGGAGATTTTCGGTTGCCCCAGGATGGTATTAATCTTGATTTAGAAAGTTTGCAAAGCCTCTTTAAAATGTCAAATATGTTTGAAACTAAAAAATTCGTTTTTCTTGAATATTCCTACAAAGAAAAATGGGCCATGCTTATAATCGATAAAGAAAAGCATGAAACATTTCAAGGTTATAGTAATAAAAGAAGTGGACACGTAAGTACTGAGGCAAGTATTTTTAACGATCTTGATGAAGGGTTACCACTTAAAGGTGAACCTGCACTTGTTTATTATACCGATAATAGTTCAGAATACATTGTTGCTTTTATTTATCCTTTTGAATTAAAGCTACACGTCGCTTCCGAAGCCTTTAAAAACTCCACCCCAAAATACCCCGAAAAGAAAAAAGAACTTGAACAACTGGCCAATAGTTTGGATGAAAATGATAACCCGGTTTTAATGCTGGTGAAACTGAAAGAATAAACCTTAAAAATTAACTAAGATGAAAACGATTAAAGCACAAAGTTTTTTGTCCAATACAATTTGTTTATCAAAACTAATGAGTACACTGGTTATTCTGTTTTATTTGGTAAGCTGCAATGAATCAAAACAAAACGATGACAATTCATTGCTTACCTTCGACATAACCAACCTCAATAAAACTGAAGAAGTGAAAGCATCGGAGGTTGGAATTATTGACATTGAATACATTCCCCTGGAAACAACAGCAGAAAGTGCAATCGCATACATTCGGGATGTGCAAAAGGATGAAAGTTCTTATTATATTAAAACAGATAACGAAAATATTGCAAGTGAAAAATTTACACGATTTGATCTAAAAGGAAATTTTATAGCTCAATTGGGAAGACGAGGAGGGGGACCTCAGGAATACAAAGGAATTAATGATTTTTCAATTGGGGCTGATGGCAATATCTATATTTTGTCAATAAATGATAAAAAAATATATGTGTATACAAATACTGGCGATTTTGTGAGAGTAATAGATACCCCAACTCCTACAACATTCTATATCGAATGCATTGACGATGGAATTATATGTTACAGCATGGACTACAGAACATCGTTGCCACATATCTTACACATATTGAATTACGATGGAAACGTTATCAAAAAATTGCCCAATAGATTTCAAAGTTCTGAACCTTCATTTGGTGCATATCCTTGCAAAGGAGCCTTGTATAAAAATGAAGGTAAAATCTATTTAAAGGAACCTTTTACTGATACAGTATTTTGTTTAAATGAATCTGACATGACCATGGAACCGGCATTTGCAATGGATCGTGGAGGTCTCACACCCACAAAAGAGGAGTATGGCAGAATTAGAAATAAAAGACCTAAAACCCTTATTGATGTAAGACTATTAAACTTTGGAGATAATATATATTTAGAATTTGTAGATGAGAACAACAATGATATACCATTTGGTTATTTTAGTTCATTTGACAAATCACGTCAATATCTTATGAACATTAAAGAAGTTGGACTTATTGATGATATTGATGGAGGACCAACAATTTGGATGCAATCAGTTTTGAACAACACAACGGTTATAGCGTGGATAGATGCAATAAGCCTTATTGAACACGTTAGCTCCGCTGCCTTCAGAAATTCCAACCCAAAGTACCCCGAAAAGAAAAAAGAACTGGAAGAACTTGTGAAAGGTATGGATTTATACAGCAATCCGGTACTGATGCTGTTAAAATTTGAGGAATAAGACACAATCCCGAGAGGATGAAATAATTATAACAATTAAAATATAAAGGAAACTAACCCATGAAAGGGTTGATACATAATATTTTCACTATTTTGAGGCAAGATTAAAACAAAATGATAACTACCATATAAAATTAACCATGAATTCTCCCACAATAAAAAGAAAAGCCTTTTCCTCATTCTCGGTAATCGTAGTGTTTTTTGCGCTGGTAATAATCGGCATTGCTTTTATACCAACCCTCGACATCCGGTATCAGCAATCGCGCACATCGCCGTTGCTCCGTGTTAGCTATTCATGGCCCAACGCATCGCCAAAAGTTATTGAAAACGAAACATCAAAAATTGAAGGCATTTTGGGAAAAATAGGCCAGGTAGAATCGGTTGAATCTATTTCAGGGATTGGTTACGGTTACGTTACCCTGCGTTTTGATAAACATGCCAACATGGACGAAAAAAGATACGAAGTATCCATGCTACTCCGCCAGCTGCGCAGCAAGCTCCCCGAAGGAATGTCGTACCCCGTAATTTATGCCAACATTGATGATGACGAAGAATCCAGCCAGCTTTTTATGGTATTAACACTGGTTGGCAACGCCTCAACCTATTACATACAAAAGCTGGCCGAGCAGGAAGTAAAACCTTCGCTGCTAAAAGTTTCGGGCATTGATGCCATCGACATAGGCGGTTCAACCCCCATACAGTGGGAAATTACCTTCGATCCGGAGTTAATGAAAAGCCTTTCCATATCGCCATCAGAAATAAGTTCGGCAATTAACGAACTGGGAAATAAGGAATTCCTCGGGACACATAAAGATGCTTCGGGTTTTACCATCCCGGTATTGTCGTCAACCCAAAATGTGCCCCCTGAAAACTGGGGCAGCCTGGTAATTGCCAATAAAAAAGGGAGGGTAATAAAACTTTCCGATGTTGCAAACATCCGGCTAAAAGATAAACCACCATCAACTTACTACCGCATTAACGGGAAAAACAACATTACGCTACGCCTTTCTTCGGCAAGCGGTGTAAACCAGGTAAAATTGTCGCAGCAGATTTACGAACAGCTCGAATCAATCCGGGGCGAACTGCCCAATGGTTATTCACTTTTGGTATCAACCGACACCAGCACGTACATCAAAGAGGAACTTACCAAAATTGGTTTACGTACCCTTTTTTCGCTGATCATTTTGTTGTTGTTTGTGCTTGTGGTTAGCCGCTCGTGGCGTATCCTTTTAATTTTAACCATTTCGCTGGTGTCGAACCTGTTAATCGCTTGTGTTTTTTACTACATTTTTAAAGTTGAAATCCACATCTACTCCCTGGCAGCAAT
>DASQBW010000208.1:0-1634 GCA_035635015.1 Draconibacterium sp.
TATTATAAAAAACAGTTAAACAAAGTTCAGAATGAAGAAAAGAATTAACCACCTATTCTTGTTTTTTGTCTTGGTATTTGTGACAATATCGCTAAAGGCTCAGGAAACTACCTCCACATTTTCTCTTGACCAGGCAACACAATATGCCATGCAAAATTCATACGTATTGTTTAATACAAAACAAGACGTAACGATTGCCCAAAAAAAGGTTTGGGAGACCATAACAACCGGGCTGCCACAGGTTTCTGCTTCGGCTAATTATAACTGGAACCTGAATCTTCCGGTTTCATTGATCCCTGCTGAGTTTGTTGGCGGCGAGGAGGGCGAATATATCTCTGTAAAGTTTGGTCAGGACTACAATGCCGATTTCGGATTTAGTGTTTCACAACAAGTCTTCGATGGCTCGTGGGTTGTTGGTGTAAGCTCTGCCGAACTCTATCTGAATATGGCAAAACAGACTAATGAGAAAACCGCGATCGACATCCGGGATGCAGTTGCCCAGGCTTATTATGCCGTTCTTATAAGTGACCGTTACAAAAAGGTAATGATCGAAAACCTTGAAAACAGAACCCGTTTATACGAAGAAACCAAAGTGTACTACGAAAATGGATTTCGCGAGCAACAGGATGTAGATCAACTGAGGATAAATCAGAAAAATGCCGAAAACGAGGTACTTCGCGCGGAAAGGGAACTAACAATTGCAAAAACGGTGTTGAAGTATACGATGGGTTACAATCTTGATAACGAAATTATTTTAAGCGATGAGCTTGAGACTTTTGTACTTCCGCTCGTAGAAGAGAGAAATACAGTTACACTTGATCTGGTCAATCATATCGACTATCGGATTGCTACATCAAATTTTGAAGTTTCGGATAAACTGTTTCAGCTCGAAAAAGCGGCATACCTACCAAGACTCGATGCATTTTACAGTTACTCACGTACATCGTTTGCCAATAAACCCAATCTGTTTAAGGAACAGTGGTATCCTTCATCGCTAATTGGATTCCAGGCCTCAATCCCAATATTTAATTCGGGAACAAAACGTGCAAAAGTACAGCAGGCCCGCATGGAACTTGACAAAGCAGAAAATGATAGAAGGTATACTGAAATCACACTTCAAAAAGACTACTTAACAGCCTCAGCGGAGATGGAAACTGCACGTGAACAGTTTTTGAATACACAGGAAAACCGAGATTTGGCGGAAAGCATCTTAGATAAGAGTCAAATAAAATTTAACAACGGTATGATTAGCAGTGCCGAACTCTCGCAACAGGAAACCCAGTACATTAATACATGGCAGCAACTGGTTACCTCAACACTATCATTACTTCAGGCCGATATTAGCCTGAAAAAAGCTGCCGGTGCTTTATAATCTAAAAAACGAAAGAAATATATCATGAAAAAGATTCTATTAATAGCAACCACAGCACTTATTTTATCTGCTTGCGGAAATACAAAAATTGACGACGAGGCCAGTAAACGAAAAAGAATACAGGAACTTAAGGAGCAAGTACATACCATCGAACAAGAGATAAACGCACTTGAGCAGGAGCTTGCTGCAAACGAAACAGAAGAATTCGTTAACATAAAAACCAATGTGCTTGAAATACAAAAATTTGAGCACTTTATAGAAG
>DASQBW010000209.1:0-3762 GCA_035635015.1 Draconibacterium sp.
GTTCAATGCGTTTCCTTTAAAGATGTCGGCGAAAAAGCTTGAAACCACAACACGGAAACCATAATCGTAGATGGCCCATGCGGCGTGCTCGCGGCTCGATCCGCTACCAAAGTTTTTACCTCCAACAAGGATCTTACCAGAATATTTTTCGTTATTCAATGGGAAATCTGCTTTCGGACTTCCATCATTTTCGTACCGCCAGTCGCGGAAAAGGTTGTCACCAAATCCTTTACGTTCCACAGCTTTCAGGAAACGTGCAGGAATAATCTGGTCGGTATCTACATTTTCGAATGGCAGAGGTACTGCCGAAGTATTTATTACTGAAAATTTGTCGTATGCCATTTTTTTATTCTTTACTTATTATTGATTGAACCACCCCGCCAACTTTTTAAGTTGTCACCCCTCCTGAAAGGAGGGGAAATTTCTCCTCCTTTCAGGAGGAGTACTCCGATAAAATCGGAGGGAGGTGGTAGAATACATCTACATCATCTCTCGAGGATCTGCGATTACACCTGAAACTGCTGCGGCTGCTGCAGTTAACGGGCTGGCAAGCAAAGTACGTGCACCCGGTCCCTGGCGGCCTTCAAAGTTCCTGTTGGACGTTGAAACAGAATATTTACCCATCGGAATCTTATCGTCGTTCATTGCCAAACATGCTGAACATCCCGGCTGACGCAATTGAAAACCTGCTTCTTCCAAAATAGGAACAAGTCCTTCTGCTTCAATTTGGTTTTGTACCTGTTTTGATCCCGGTACCAACCATGCGGTAACGTTATCCGCCTTTTTCTTGCCTTTCACAAAAGCAGCAAATTCGCGGAAATCCTCAATACGACCGTTGGTACAACTGCCAAGGAATACAAAATCAACCGGTTTGCCTTTCATGGCATCACCTTCATTGTATCCCATGTATTGCAAGGATTTCTGATATGTTGTTTTATCTGTTCCCGACAATCCTTCAGAAGTTGGAATAGTCTGCGAAACACCAATTCCCATTCCCGGGTTTGTTCCGTAGGTGATCATCGGCTCAATATCGGCTGCGTCGAACGTGTATTCCGTATCATAAACTGCTCCTTCATCGGTTTTTAATTCCGCCCATTTTTCCATGGCTTTGTCCCAATCTTCACCTTTTGGCGCAAACTGACGACCTTTTACATAGTTGAAAGTAGTTTCATCCGGCGCGATCATACCGCCGCGGGCACCACTTTCAATACTCAGGTTACACAATGTCATACGGCCTTCCATACTCAGGCTGGTGATTGCCGAACCTGCATACTCGATAAAGTGACCTGTACCACCACTGGTAGAGATCTTCGAGATGATGTAAAGAGCAATATCTTTTGCAGTTACACCTTTATCAAGCGTTCCGTTAACGGTGATACGCATTTTCTTTGGTTTCGGCTGCATAATACACTGGCTGGCTAAAACCATTTCCACCTCGCTGGTACCAATACCAAAAGCAATGGCACCAAAAGCTCCGTGAGTAGAAGTGTGGCTGTCGCCACAAACGATGGTCATTCCCGGCTGGGTTAATCCCATTTCAGGGCCGATAATGTGTACCACACCGTGCCCTTCAGTTCCCAGTCCGTGATAAACGATCCCGTTCTCATCGCAGTTCTTTTTCAACATCTCAACCTGGTTGCGCGAAAGCTCGTCTTTAATCGACATGTGCTGGTTGATCGTTGGAACGTTATGGTCGGGTGTAGCAGTGGTCTGATCCGGACGATATACTTTCAATCCGCGGTTTTTCAATCCTAAAAAGGCAACCGGACTCGTTACTTCGTGAATAAAGTGACGGTCGATATACAATACATTTGGGCCACCTTCGACCTGTTTCACCACGTGTGCATCCCAAATCTTATCAAATAATGTTTTTGCTGTCATATATAATTTCTTTCAGGTCATTTCGAAGGAGGGACGACTGAGAAATCTGTAACTAACAGGAAACAGATTTCTCCTCCTACCTCGTCGAAATGACAGGTAAATTTATTCTTACACTGCCGCCGGCAATTTATTAATGGCATCCAAAAAGGCCTCTACCGAAGCAGTAATAATATCGGTGTGTGCACCAAAACCGTGGTAGATTGCATCCTGGTATTCAACCTGCATGTGTACTTTACCAATATCGTCGCTTCCGCGGGTAATCGCCTGTACAAGGAATTCCTCGATTACTACCTGACGGTGAATGATCTTTTTAACCGCTTTTATAGCTGCGTCAACCGGACCGTTTCCATCTGATGTGGCATCAAATTTCTCGCCCGAGATATTCAAAATAACGGTAGCCATTGGTTTTAAGCTCTTGCCTGTAACCACTTGCAGGTATTCCAGTTTAATGCGGTGCTCTTTGCGAGTTGCATCGCCAACCAACAGCGCGATATCGTCGTCGCGAATATCTTTTTTCTTGTCAGCAAGATTCAGGAATTCTTCGTAAACCTCGTCTAATTTTTCTTTATCCAACTCGAAGCCTAACAATTCCAAGCGGTGTTTTAATGCGGCGCGTCCGCTGCGGGCAGTCAATAAAATTGCCGATTCGTTGATACCCACTTCTACAGGATCCATAATCTCGTAGTTCTCGCGGTTTTTCAACACACCATCCTGGTGAATACCTGATGAGTGTGCAAAAGCATTACGTCCAACAACCGCTTTGTTTGGTTGCACGGGCATGTTCATTAAAGTAGAAACCAATCGGCTTGTTCCGTAAATCTTCTTGGTATTTACACCGGTTTCAATTCCCAGTGCTTTGTAATGCGTTTTCAATGTCATTACAACCTCTTCCAAAGATGTGTTACCTGCACGTTCGCCAATTCCGTTAATGGTAACCTCTGCCTGACGAGCACCATTCAGAATTCCTGAAATAGTATTGGCGGTTGCCATTCCCAAATCGTTATGACAGTGCGTTGAGATAATCGCTTTATGAATGTTTGGCACATTGTCCATCAGGTATTTGATTTTTGCACCAAATTCGTGTGGCAAAGTGTAACCGGTAGT
The DNA here is from genome assembly GCA_035635015.1 of Draconibacterium sp. Lineage (GTDB taxonomy): Bacteria > Bacteroidota > Bacteroidia > Bacteroidales > Prolixibacteraceae > Draconibacterium. The sequence continues at coordinate 2,986 of DASQBW010000209.1, forward strand.
ATCCGGAATATTTACAACCGTAGCACCGGCTTTAATTACTGCTTCAACCACGCGGGCCAGGTACTCGTTCTCGGTACGGCCGGCATCTTCAGCATAAAACTCTACATCTTCAACGTATTTTTTCGCGTATTTCACTGCCTCAACACCACGCTCGATAATTGCATCGGGATTGGAGTTGAGTTTGTGGTAAATATGAAAGTCAGATGTTCCGATTCCGGTGTGGATACGACCTTTTTTGGCGTATTTGAGTGATTCGGCTGCAACATCAATATCTTTTTGTACTGCGCGGGTTAAGGCTGTAATTGTTGGCCATGTAACCGCTTTCGAAATCTCTACTACCGATTCAAAATCGCCGGGGCTCGAAATAGGGAATCCTGCTTCAATTACATCAACTCCCAATTCTTGCAATGCTTTGGCAACTTCAATCTTTTCTACTGTGTTCAACTGACAACCCGGGACCTGTTCGCCGTCTCTCAAAGTTGTGTCGAAAATGTAAAGTCTGTCGCTCATGATCTATTGTTTTTCAATTCTTATTATACTGTCTAATTAATTTCTCTTTTTTCAAATCATAACCTTTTGGCTGGAAGACCGGAGACCGGAGTCGGAAGAATTTATCTACTTCTGACTTCTGTCTTCGTGCTTCTTCTATCTCTATCATGAAAAAAGCCATTCTCAATGTGAGAATGGCTTCTTTATTCCAATATCGTTAATCAACACACCATTCTCAATTCTTTCTTGTTAGAAGAAGAATACCAATAATGAGGCTAAGAATAGAAA
>DASQBW010000210.1:0-7443 GCA_035635015.1 Draconibacterium sp.
GTTGAAACTTATATCAGAAACAACATATTCTTCAATTAATCCCTTTAAACAATTTCGAATTTTATTTAAAATAACGGGGTCATGTGAAATCTCAAACAAATCCTCAAGTTTAGGAATTGAAGAATTTTTCAGCAAACCCGATAATTTATAGAAAGCCGGATTGCCCCGCTCCAATCTTTCGGAATTACCAATTAGCATCCCCAAAGGAGAGGTATGAAAGATTTTTTCAAACCGTATTTTATCAGAAATCTGGTGTTTATCCACTTTTTTCAATAACAATTTAACTTTTGATACAATCAACTTATCATCAAGTGGTGCAAATAAAAAATTATCAATGCCCAATGCTAATCCTGTTTGAATGAGGTCCAGCCGAATCTTCTCAATATATACAATATATGGTATCGAATGATTAATAGTTGTTCTATTCAATAATATATAGGACTGAAAGTTTGGATATTCAAAAGAGTAGCTGCCATCCACGATCATATCTGGCGAAAATTCAATGATTTTTTGAATAGCACCTTGAACAGTAGTTGTTCTTACTACATTATAATTAGCAGCTTCTAATAGTTTTTGAAAATGCAAAAAAACTTTATCCGAAGGGATAAATAACATAATTAACTTGCCGGGATGTATTGGGTTCATCTTTATTATGAGTTGGATAGGTACATGACAAAGATAGTGCAAAAAATATTAAATGTAAAATGGGAATTCGTTGCGGTACTTTAAGCCTTTAAACACAGTAACTACAACCCAAAAGTAACTTTTCGAACAAAATATTACAATTCTTTATTTAAACATAAGTTCTGTAATAAACAAGCAAAACGATTATATATTAGAAATACATAGGTTTTTAAAACCGAATGAAATTCGATAGATTAGCAGTAAAAGAATGAGGAATATCGATTAACGATTTCGGATTAACGTCTGTAAAATGAGTACCGAAGAATCCTTTTTAATGGTACTTCTGCAATTATAATTCGTTAATCATCATTATGTATTCAGAATTTTTCAGAAGATAAAGTTGCTACAATAAAACTGATTGCCGTCTGGCAAGTTTACAGGGTTTTACCCACTGCTAAAAAAATTGAGTTACGCCCAATCCTTTTTACACTATTGAAGCCTAACGATCTTTTTTCACCAACTAGAATTAACTCAAACCTTATTAACAAATAGTTTACAAATCTATTCGAACTTCGAATAATAATATTCGAATTATAGAGGCCGTGATTAAATTTTTATCTTTGCGCACCTGAAATTATAAGCCGATTTTAAATCCGAAAAAGCATGAAGAATATAAAATTCATCTCAGCTGCCGAAGCAGTAAAAGTTATCAAATCGAACGACAGGGTTCACCTTCACAGTGTGGCCGTAACGCCTCACCCTCTTATTAATGCCATGGTTGAAAGAGGCAAAAATAAAGAATTCCGGAATGTCCGTGTTCAACACATTCACACCGAGGGGCCTGCTCCTTATGCAGAACGAGAGTTAGAAGGAATTTTTCAGTTGGAGTCATTTTTTGTTGGTGGAAACGTAAGAAAACAAACACAGGCAGGTTATGCTGATTATATTCCTGTTTTCCTGCAAGAAACTCAGCGATTGATTCGTGAAGGCTATTTAAAAGTAAATGTTACAATGATTCAGGTTTGTCCTCCCGACAAGCACGGATATGTATCGTTAGGAACCTCTGTTGACGCTACACTGGCAGCTATTGAAAACTCTGACACTGTAATAGCCATTATAAATCCAAATGTACCTCGTGCTTTCGGTGATGCAATGGTGCATATAAACGACATCGACTTATTTGTTGAGGATGATAGCCCTCTTTACGCTCCGGCTCCGGGTGCAATTAGCGAAACTGATCGTAAAATTGGACGTTATGTTGCCGAGTTGGTAGAAGACGGTGCAACACTACAAATGGGTATTGGTGCAATTCCCAATGCTGTATTAAGCATGTTGGGCAACCACAAGGACCTTGGTGTACACTCTGAAATGTTTGCCGACGGTATCCTTCCACTGGTAGATAAAGGAGTAGTTAACGGCCGAAACAAAAAAATCGATAAAGGTAAAATGGTAGCTACATTCTTAATGGGCTCTACCGGGCTTTACGATTTTATTGACGACAATCCAGGTGTTTTAATGCAAGACGTAAAATACACCAACCGTGTGAGTGTTATTGCAAAAAACCCAAAAGTTACCGCAATCAACTCAGCGCTACAGATTGATATTACCGGTCAGGTTTGTGCCGACTCTATCGGAACAACACACTATTCTGGTGTTGGTGGCCAGATCGACTTCCTACGCGGAGCCTCTTTAAGTAAAGGTGGTAAACCAATTATTGCAATACCATCTGTTACAGCTAAAGGTATTAGTAAAATTGCTCCAACTTTATTGTTAGGTGCCGGCGTTGTTAGTACACGTGCCAATATTCACTGGGTAGTTACTGAATATGGCGCCGTAAACTTATATGGAAGGTCGATGCAAGACAGAGCAAAACTGTTGATATCCGTTTCTCATCCAGATCACCAGGAAACTTTGGACAAAGCAGCATTTGAACGTTTTGGTCCACATTTTCATTACGTATGGGATGAATAAAAGACATATGTTTAAAGAAGCAGACGGAAGTCTGCTTTTTTTATGACCAAAATCAATTACAAAAAATGCGAGAAAGAGCCAATATTAAGTAATTCTAAATTCATCACGCCAAAAATCAGGTTTTTAGGTTTTCTCGAATAGGGAATCATAAGAACCATAACTTTGTTGGACTTTAAAAAATTGACTATTAATATTTTATAACCATTCTAAATAAGCAGGAAGCGAAATGATTAATGCTTAAAAAAACTGTAGTAACTGCTTCAAATTCTGCTTGTTTTGAACAATACAATTATTTACAAGATGAATATTTCACATATAGAACACATCGGGATCGCAGTAAATAGCTTAGAGGAAGCTATACCGTACTACGAGGAGATGTTGGGTCTAAAATGCTATGCCGTTGAAGAAGTGGCAGACCAAAAAGTAAAAACCGCCTTCTTTCAGGTTGGTGATACTAAAATCGAGTTATTGGAATCAACCAGTCCTGACGGACCAATTGGCAAATTCCTGGAGAAAAAAGGTCAGGGTGTACACCACCTTGCTTTTGCTGTTGACAGCGTTAATGAATCGCTGAACGAGCTGGGAGAAAAAGGCGTTCAGCTTATCGACAAAACAGCGCGAAAAGGGGCTGAAGGATTAAATATTGGTTTCCTTCACCCAAAAGCTACCATGGGTGTATTAACCGAAATTTGTGGAAAAGAATAAAAGACACTTATAATAACCGATTTTATGAGCAACCAGGATAAAATTAAAAAGTTAATCGACCTAAGAGCAGAAGCTAAGCTGGGTGGCGGATTGAAAAGAATTGAAGCGCAGCACAAAAAAGGTAAATTTACTGCTCGCGAACGAATCGAACTTCTGTTAGACGAAGGAAGTTTCGAAGAATTTGACATGTTTGTTACTCACCGCTGTACAAATTTTGGATTGGAAAAAACCAAGTTTTTGGGCGACGGTGTTGTTACTGGTCACGGAACAATCGACGGACGTGTAGTGTACGTATTCTCGCAAGACTTTACTGTTTTTGGAGGATCGTTATCAGAAACCTTTGCACAGAAAATCTGCAAAGTAATGGATATGGCTATGAAAGCCGGAGCTCCTGTAATTGGCATCAACGACTCGGGTGGTGCACGTATTCAGGAAGGTGTGAACTCGCTGGCCGGTTATGCCGAAATTTTCGAGCGTAACATTTTGGCTTCGGGAGTTATTCCACAAATCTCAGCTATTTTCGGCCCATGTGCCGGTGGTGCAGTGTACTCGCCTGCCCTAACCGACTTTATCATGATGACCGAGCAAAACTCGTACATGTTTGTAACCGGACCAAAAGTTGTTAAAACGGTAACCGGCGAAGACATTTCGGTTGAAGACCTTGGTGGTGGTAAAGTTCACGCCTCAAAATCAGGTGTTGCACAATTCCTTGTTGAAAACGAACAGGAAGGTATTTCGATTTTGCGTAAACTGATCAGCTATCTTCCACAAAACAACCTGGAAGATCCGATTGCCACTGACAGTTCCGACCCAATCGATCGTTTAGATGATGTCTTGAATGAAATCATTCCTGACAATCCAAACCAACCTTACGAAGTTAAAGATGTTATTCATACCATTGCTGATTATGGCGAATTCCTCGAAATTCACCGTAATTATGCAAAAAACATCGTTGTTGGTTTTGCTAAATTCGACGGACTGCCTGTTGGTATTGTAGCTAACCAGCCAAATTACCTGGCCGGTGTGCTTGATATTGACGCATCAGTAAAAGCAGCGCGTTTTGTACGTTTCTGCGACTCGTTCAATATTCCAATCATTACACTTGTTGATGTACCGGGATTCTTGCCTGGAAGTCGTCAGGAGTATGGCGGTATCATCACTCACGGTGCAAAACTGATGTTTGCATACGGTGAAGCTACTGTTCCAAAAATTACTATTACGTTACGTAAATCGTACGGTGGTGCGCACGATGTAATGTCGAGTAAACAACTGCGTGGCGACCTTAACTATGCCTGGCCAACTGCCGAGATTGCGGTTATGGGTGCTGCCGGTGCTGTTGAAGTACTTCACGGAAGGAAATTGCGCGACATTGAAGACGCCGAAGAACGTGCTAAATTTATTGCCGACCACGAAGAGGAATACAAAGAAAAATTTGCTAATCCATATCAGGCTGCATCTTTTGGCTACATCGACGATGTTATCGAGCCTCGGAACACAAGGTTCAGAATTATTCGCGGATTACAAAGCCTTGCTACTAAAAAGCTGGTTAATCCACCGAAGAAACATTCAAACATTCCACTTTAAAAACAGGACAAATTATGGAACCATTATCAATTCTATTAGCAAGTTCTGTTCAGTTTGGGTACACCGTTGCAATTGTTGGATTCGGTATAGTTTTTACTGCTCTAACCTGCCTTGTTATTGTATTCAATAACGCGCCGAAGTTGATTAATATGAAATTCAACAAGGAGAAGCTGAAAAGAAACAAAAACAAAAAAAATGCAGAAGTTACCAACGATGAAGAATATGTTGAAGGTAACGTTACAGCAGCAATCAGTTTAGCATTGCACTTGTATTTTAACGAACTACACGACGAAGAGAGTAATATTGTTACCATTAAAAAGGTAAGAAAATCCTACTCACCATGGAGTTCAAAAATTTACAGTGTACAAAATAACTGGCCGCGATAAAAAATTCTGAGTATAAAAGCGCAAAAATAGAATACAATGAAAAAATATAAATTCACGATACACGGTACCCAATACGACGTCCACTTAAAAGACATTGAAGACAATGTTGCTGAACTGGATGTAAACGGAACCATTTACGAGGTTGAGATTCACGGAGAAGTAAAAACATCAAAAACTCCGAAACTGATTCGGAAACCAGTTGAGAAAATGCCTGGAGAAGGCCAGATCAAAAAATCAGAATCAACCGGAAAACACAAAGTAACAGCACCACTACCAGGTACTATTCTTAAAATTAATGTGTCGGTTGGCGACGTGGTAACTGAAGGCCAAAACCTGATGGTTATGGAAGCCATGAAAATGGAAAACCAGGTTCAAACTACAAAAGCCGGCGAAGTTACAGCAATTAAAGTTGGTGTTGGCGACAGTGTACTTCAGGATGATGTTTTGATTGAAATCGGTTAACCTTTACTTTGTTACAATGAGAAAATTATTTCAATTATTATTACTACTGATTTTTATATCACCATCTGTTTTTGGTGCTGAGCAGTCAGAAAAAATCAGCGAAGTATTGACACAAGGGAAATGGGTTAACTATTCTGATGGATATGTGCCTATTCCAACCTACAAAGAGGATGGAACGCAGACCGAGAAGCCTCGAACAGTAAAACGTTTTAAAACCTTCACTTTTGAAGAACACGGAGCTTTTATATTAGACTCTGCCAAAACAAGGTACACCGGGCATTTTACAATCTCAGGCGATAATGCAATTCTTAATTTTAAGGAGGTTCCGGTTACGCATTTAAGTGCCAATACCGATCCGAATAAATCAACCGGTTACGATACCGAAACAGAAATGGTAAGACTCCCGCAACGAGTATTACATCTTTCTGACAACGGTAAACTTACCGGCGATGGCCATGAGTACAAGAACTACAGCGGAGCAATGTCGGGATTATTCAATTTTTACGAATTTTCCGGTTTTGCCAACATCGCGTGGGGTAATGTAATTATGATGCTGATCGGATTTGTTTTCCTGTTTCTGGCAATTAAATACGACTTTGAGCCAATGTTGCTTATACCAATTGGTTTTGGTATTCTTATTGGTAATATTCCAATGTTCCAGGTGGTCGACTTCAACCTTAAATTAGGTGTTTACGAACCCGGATCGGTTATGAATATCCTTTACCAGGGAGTTGTGCAAGGGTGGTATCCACCTATTATTTTCCTTGGAATTGGTGCAATGACAGACTTCTCGTCGTTAATCTCGAATCCAAAACTAATGTTACTGGGTGCAGCTGCACAGATTGGTATTTTCCTTACGTTCCTGGGAGCGATTTACTTAGGATTTGCCGCACCTGAAGCAGGAGCAATTGGTATTATTGGTGGAGCCGACGGTCCTACTGCAATTTTCATTTCGTCAAAACTGGCAAACGGATTAAATGTACTGGCAGATGGAACCACGGTGAAAAACCTGATTGGACCGATTGCCATTGCAGCTTATTCATACATGGCTCTGGTACCAGTTATTCAACCGCCGGTTATTAAACTGATGACGACTAAAAAAGAGCGCTTGATCCGTATGAAACCTCCACGCGCGGTTTCAAAAACGGAAAAAGTTCTGTTTCCAATTATTGGTTTGATTTTAACGGCATACATTGCACCATCAGCATTACCGCTTATTGGTATGTTGTTCTTTGGTAACTTGCTAAAAGAATCGGGAGTAACAAAACGTTTGGCGACAACTGCTGCCAATCCGCTTATCGATACCATTACAATCCTGTTGGGTATTACCGTGGGAGCATCAACACAAGCCGACGTATTCCTGACTCCTGCATCTATTAAAATATTTGCATTAGGAGCCGGCTCGTTTGTTATTGCAACTGCAGGAGGTGTAGCCGGTGCTAAAATCATGAACTTATTCCTGAAAAAAGAGAACAAGATTAATCCAATGATCGGTGCTTCCGGTGTATCTGCAGTACCTGATAGTGCCAGGGTTGTTCAACACATGGGATTAAAAGAGGATCCAACTAACCACTTGCTTATGCACGCTATGGCACCAAACGTTTCTGGTGTTATTGGTTCGGCGGTAGCAGCTGGCATTTTGTTGAGTTTCTTGATGTAAGATTAAAGACAAATGCTATATAAAAAAGGATTTCTGCTTCAGAAATCCTTT
>DASQBW010000211.1:0-8984 GCA_035635015.1 Draconibacterium sp.
CTTCATTCTGAAGTTACCACCGAAATTCAGTTTCAGGGTCTTGTCATCTTCATTAATAAAAGTGATGTTGTCCTTCAGATAACCGTTCAGTTCATCGTCGCTAATGGTTTGCATCGACTTTTTTTGCTGGAAATCGCCTACATAGGCAAAACCAACCGAATTTTCATCGAGCATATTCACTTCGTTGTGAATACGGTTTGGCTCGTCGGCATTAACAATATTGTATCCAACTGCCCACTCCAGGCGGTTGTTTTCGGTAATATGGTGTGTTCCGAGTAACTGGTTAATTATAATCTGTGTTTCTTTCAGGTTCTGGTCGCGAGTAAATGCAGCCTCTTGTTGCGGCAACTGGTCGTAGGCGTAACCTTCACCATTTCTACCTTGTTCGTACAACTCATCAACCGTTTTAAAAATGACCATACTGTTGAAATTCAGTGTGTGGTCGGTATTAAAATCGTAAGCCAGGTTCAGCAAACCGGTGGTATTGAATTCGGTTTGAAAGGTTTCGGCATCGGTATACGAATTATCCAGCACATTCGACCTATATTTTTTATAGGTGCCATTGCGGTATTCAAAATCATTAGCGTGAGAAAGTGTTGCAAAAACCGAGAAATCGTTATCAAACAATTCAAACTTTTTGCCCCCCATTAACGACAAACCACGGTTTAAAGGAAATTTTTGATCTTCAGTGTTCCAGCTTTGATATTTTAAAGCGTCGCCGGTTGCGTAAGTGCGGCTGTAACCACCAAATAAGTTTACGTCGTTGATGTTTTGCGTGGCTTTAAAATCGCTGAATGTTCCATCTTTAATAATATTGGTTGATGTTCCGGTTGATACTTCCAGTTCAATATCTTCCGAATAAGTTTTCGACCCGATATTCACCGCCCCCGACGACTGGTCGCCGTAAGTGTCAACCGAAAAGGTTTTGTTGATTCCCACATTTCCGATAATGTCTGTTGAAAACAGGTTCAGATTGATGTTTTTCTTTTCCACATCATCCGACGGAATTGGCAATCCATTCATCGTTGTAGTTAAATAGCGGTCGCCCAAACCACGGATGTAAATATCGCCGCTACCCTCGTTTTTGGTAACACCGGTAATTTTTGATGTAGCCGTAGCCGCATCAGAAACGCCCATGCTCGACATTCGTTGCGATCCGATACTTTCTTTAATACCCGAGGCATTCTTCTGGTCGATAAGCAACATGGCTTCCGACTCGCGTTTGGCTTTTGCTACCACCTGAACTCCTTCTATTTCGAGTGTTGCCGGCAATAATGCTACATTTAATTCTACGTTATTGTCTGGTTTTACTTCAACCTGAAATTCCTGTGTATCGTACGAAATAAAAGAAACAGCGATGGTATGGCTACCCACTTCTACATTGGGTATTACGTAATTTCCATCGAAATCGGTAATTGTTCCTTGTGTTGTTCCTTTGATAAATACGGTGGTCCCGATTAGGGCCTCTTTTGTTTTGGCGTCGGTTACAGTCCCTTTAATTGTACCTGTTTGTGCCGTAACTACCATTACCTGAATTAGCAACAGAATGCTAATAAAAAAACGTTTCATATATTTTAAAAGTTGCAGTGTTTATTTATAAACTCATAGAATCTACATTGGCAAAGCAACCAGATATATGTTACAGGCGAATTAAAGACTATTTAAACTTGTATTACATTGTTTTAATGCTTTTGTAATTATCGGGAGAATGGTGAAATCGTATTGCAATAAGTGCATTCGAATCTTAATCGTCGGTATTTTCTTGTATTTTGAGAACAAAGCATGCATGATTTTAGGGTTTCAGTGCTGGAATGGTGTTGGTTAGTTTGTTGCTTAATTACCATCTCCCCCTTGATGGTTCTATTTCATTTTCGTCCGGGAGTACGAACGATTTATATCCAACGTCCTTCGCCGGACGATGTACATAACACCTTTTACCCGGGGCGGCGTAATTCAAGGAATTACTCTGCCCCGGGCTAAAATATCACGCACTTTCAGCGCTTATTATTAAGAGCCCCAAAGGGGCGAAAAGCAATAACCCGGTGCGACTGACGGCAGTCGGGAAGCGCCGGGAAAAAGAATGAAGAAAATATCGTCCGGCGAAAAATGTTGTTCAACGCTGATGGCAGTTCCGGACGAAAATTAAAGCTGCTCCAATTAAAAGCAGCGCAGAAAAATCTATTGCTTAAATTCAAAATAACCTTCCACAAAAAAAGGCCTCCGGTACTACCGGAAGCCTTTTATTTATCATTTTTGGCGTTTATTTATTCGCTCGAAATCTACTGTTTTGCCAGTGAGAACAGGAACTCAATGCCTCCCTCGGGTTTATTACGGGCCGAGATATTTCCTTTATGCAGCTGGATGGCGTTTCTAACAATCGACAATCCCAGGCCTGTTCCGCCCAATTCGCGGGTACGACCGGAATCAATACGATAGAATCGCTCAAAAATACGGTTGAGGTGTTCTTCAGGAATACCAACGCCGGTATCCGAATAACTGAAATAATGGAAATTTGTGTCTTCCAGGTAATTTCGAATTTCAATTTTCACATCCTCGCCGGCGTAGTTGATCGAGTTCTCCAACAAGTTTTGGAATACCGATGAAAGCAGCGAATCGTTTCCGTTTACAACCACATCTTTATCGATATCGAGTTTACACTTAATATTTTTGGCAGCCATTCTACTCTCCAGGTTCTCCACCACGTCCGAAACAATACCTTTCATATGAACCGGTTTAATTTCGAACAACTCACCCGCATCTTCAATATTATTCAACAAAGAAATGTCGTTTAAAAGCAGGTTCAGTCTTTCGGCCTGTCTACTGGCTCTTTCAATAAAGTACTGCTGTTTCTCTTTGTCAATATCCGGGTTCGACATCAGTGTTTCAATATATCCTTTAATTGATGCAAGCGGTGTTTTTAACTCGTGTGCAATATTCGATGTTAACTGCTGTTTTAGCAAGCGACGTTTTTCCGGTTTGGTAATATCCGTAATTAGAATCTCGAAACTCTTATCAGCAAACACAATACACATCAGTTTAAAATAACTGTCGTCTTTATGAATCGTGAACTCGATTTGTGGCAGTTCGTTACTCTGAAATTCAACATCTTTGTGCAGATTTTTCTCCAAAAATTTGTTAATCTTTTCAAACTCGGGAATGGTAAAAAAGTTTTCTGCCGAGATGGTCATCGTATCAGAAATGATACTTACAAACTGAATAAAGTTACTGTTCACCAGCATCTTCTTCTTTTGCGGTGTAAAAAATCCTATCCCTTCATTCAGAATATTCATGTGATTGGCCAGGCGGTCTTTTTCGAGAGCAATAGATTCTTTTGCCTCGTGCAGGTTATTGTAGATTTTCACAATCTGCGAACCGATTTCACCCAATTCGTTATCAGGAAATTTGCCTTCTTCTTCGTTGATCGGCTCATTCTTCCCGGCTTTTATCGCAAAATCCTTCAACTTGGTAATTGAAATGGAAAGACGTTTTGTAAGCTCATTAATCACCAGCCAGATTACCAGGAAAATGGCAATGATAAAAAAGATGAACAAACGCTCGGCTTTCAGGAAATTTTCCACGTTTACGTCGTACACCATGGCAGCCCGCACAAAATAGTCGTCGTAACTTCGGGCGTAGTAGTAAAAGTCGGTTCCGGTAGTTGCCGAATGGCGGATATTAGCTCCCTCGCCTCCAAACAATGCTTTTTGCACTTCAGGACGCTCGAAATGGTTCTCCATTTTTTTGTATTCGTACACAAAACTGTCGTACAAAACAATACCCCTCTTGTCGATAATTGTCAAGCGTATATTATCTTGCGGTATCAGAACTTTTAGGGTATCTGCACTGCTAAAGTTTTGCGTTTTCATTAAGTTGTAATGTTCGATGTAGTTGTGGGCTACCTCGGTAACATTACGCAATGTATTTTCAAGCTGCGACGTTTTGTAGTTTTTCTCTCGCTGCAACTGAAACAACATTATGGCTACTGTAAACAGTAAAAATACTGCTATAAAGTAGTAAAAGATTTTCCGTCTGAATGTCTGCTGAATCGGCACCTTGTATTGTTTTAATTATTTTTATTCTGATCTGTTTTCTATCGAATTTATGGTTGCTTAAACGCATAACCATAACCTGATTTTCCTTTTATGTATTGACCGTATTTGCCAATCTTTTTCCGGAGTCTTGCAATGTTTACATCCACATTTCGCTCGGTAACAATTACATCGTCGTTCCAAACCCGGTCGAGTATTTCATTTCGGCCAATGTATTGTCCCTGGTGTTTTAGCAAGAGTGTAATTATTTCAAATTCTTTACGGGTAAGACTAATGGGTTCATCTTCAATCTGTACGGTTTTACTGTTGGCATCAACCTCAAGGCTTTCAACTTTGTAAACCTTGCTCTGCTTAATGTTTTGTCGGCCACGTTTTAGCACGGCTTTAATACGCGCTACCATTTCTTTTATCGAAAATGGTTTTGATATGTAATCATCGCCACCAACGTTAAACCCGGTGAGGATATCGTTTTCGGCAGTTTTAGCAGTCATGAAAATAATGGGCACAGTGAGCTGTAATTCCCTTCTTATTTTATCGGCCATTTTATACCCCGACATTTCACCCATCATTACATCCAGCAAAATCAGGTCGTATTCATCCAATGGCAGTTTTAGTGCCTGTTCGGCCGAATGTGCAACGGATGTTTCGAAACCTTCGCTTGACAAGTTAAACTCTAAAATCTCACATAAATCTTTTTCGTCGTCAACAACTAATATTTTCGGATTTGATCCCATGATAATTAATTTTCACTCTTACATTCAGGATACTAAAAATACATTATCCTTTATAAATTCAAGTCCTACTTAAAATCTTTATGTCGTATATCCTTGCCTTCGATGGAATAAATAGCGGCCTCTGCAATATTTGTGGCCTGATCGGCAATGCGTTCGATGGTGTTAACCATACTGTTCATATTGATAAAACTAATCAGTAGTTCTTTATCTTCGTTCGAGGACGTGCTTTTTTTGATGGCCTTTTTCAACATTTTTTTGTTGAGCTCATCAACAACAGCATCGTTTTTAATGGTCCAGATGGCATAATCCTTATCGTCATTGGTAAAAGCCAGCAACGATTTGTTAACCATATTGGCACTTTGAATAAGCATGTTCGAAACCACCTCCGAAAGTTTGGTGTACACTTCCGGCGTTTTAATACTTTCAACAAAGCTGAGCACATTAATCACCATATCGCCAACCCGCTCGAGGCTGATTACAATACGATAACAAGCCATGATTTTCCTGATATCGGAAGCTACCGGCTGGTATAAAGTAATGGTATTAATGATCTTATCGCTGATTTTAACTTCCAACTTATCGAGCGTTTTTTCGTTTTCGTACAACTCTTTGCTTTGGTCTTTCGGAAATTTTGTTTCGCCTGTTGAAATGAGCGCCTCCAACAAATCGAGCTGGTGAAGTACCAGGTTGGCAAACTCTTCAAAATCGCTCATTATCGCCTTTATGGCATCATCCTTTTTTAAAGTCATGATATTTGAATTTTATTGAAGTTAAACAAATTAACCGAATTTACCGGTCAGGTATTCTTCTGTACGACGGTCTTTTGGGTTGGTAAACATATCTTTTGTTTTACCATATTCTACCAATTCGCCAAGGTACATAAACATTGAATAATCAGAGATTCGGGCTGCCTGCGACATGTTGTGAGTCACCATCAGTATCGAATAATTCTCTTTTAACTTTACCAGCAAGTCTTCAATTTTTGAAGTTGCCACAGGATCGAGTGCCGAGGTGGGTTCGTCGAGCAAAATCACTTCCGGATCGAAAGCCAGCGCTCTGGCAATACAAAGTCGTTGTTGCTGACCACCTGAAAGGAATGTTCCTTTTTTATGCAATGTATCTTTTACCTCGTCCCAAAGGGTAACATCGCGCAGCGAGCGTTCAACCACCTCGTCGCGTTCTTTTTTCTTTAAACGAATGCCGTTTAATTTGTATCCGGCAATTACATTGTCGTAAATGCTTAATGTTGGAAACGGATTCGGACGTTGAAATACCATGCCGGCCATACGACGTAACTGTATGGTTGGCATGTCGGTAATATCCTTGCCGTTTAGTATTAACGATCCTTTGGTTTCGATGTTTTCGTACAATTCGTGCATGCGGTTAATGGCACGCAACATGGTACTTTTTCCACATCCCGACGGGCCCATTATTGCTGTTACCGCGTTTCGTTTAATATCGGCCGAAACGTCCTTAACAGCATAATTCCCCTTATCGTACGCAACCGATAGATTGCGGATAGAAAGTACAGGATCTTTGATATTTACACTATCTTCTTTCATTTTTTTCTTCACTATTTCGTTCGGGCAGCTATTCGTTTTGATACCAGGTTTAAGGTCAGTACCATTCCCATCAGTAATAACGATGAGCTCCAGATCAGGTCTACCATATTCGGGTCGTTATAAAACTCCCAGATTAACAATGGAATTGCACTTGTTGGTTTGGTAATGTCCAAATTAATTACCGAGCTGCCCAGTGCTGTAAGCATTAATGGTGCTGTTTCACCAAGAATACGCGAAATACCCAGTAAAATACCTGTTAGCAAACCGCTAAATCCGGTTGGAATAAGCACACGCAGAATTACTTTGTAATACGGCACACCCAATGCTACTGCAGCTTCTTTTATCGATTGTGGAATCATTTTCAGCGTTTCCTCCGTTGAGCGCACAATCATTGGCAACATCATAATCGACAAGGACACACTACCCGCCAGTGCCGAAAAACCGCTGGTTATGGGCTTTACTATCCACATGTAAGCAATTAGTCCTAAAACGATTGACGGGACACCCTGCAAAATATCCGAAATATTTCGGGTAAGGTTTGCCAGCATTTTTCCCGGATTCTCGTACAGGTAAATGCCTGTAACAACACCAACCGGGATGGCAATTACCGAAGCCAGAACCACCATTAACAAGGTACCTGTAATTCCGTTTGCAATACCTCCCGGAATTAACTCACCATTGCTCAGGGCTGTCATTGCCTCAAAGGTATTCGGAGGCGTTTTGATAATAAAATCCAAACTGATCTGACGATAACCTTTGGCCACCAATTTGTAAATAATAAGAACGATCGGCGAAATGGTTATCAGCGATAAAAAGAGCACCAGTCCTTTGAAAAGCTTGTCTTTCAAAGTTCTTCGGCTGAGGTTGGCCGCTGTTATTTTTGCTGCAGCATTCATGTTATCCCATTCGTTTTATAATGAACTTACCAATGGCATTGATTATACCTGTTAACAGGAATAACAACAAACCTATCGCAATCAAAGAGCTGAGTTTCAATCCATCAGCTTCGCCAAACTGGTTGGCAATTACCGAGGCCATTGTGTTTCCGGTGCTGAAAAAACCATCGGGGACAATATTGGCGTTACCGATCAGCATGGTTACTGCCATGGTTTCGCCCAATGCACGCCCAAACGACAGAATGTAACCGGCAATAATACCCGATCGTGCCGATGGCACCACCACATTAAAGATCACTTCCGAACGGGTAGCTCCAAGCGAATAGGCTGCTTCTTTCAGCTCGTTCGGTACCATGGTAATAATCTCGTTACTCAGCGATGTGGCGTAAGGAATGATCATAATTGCCAGAATGATACTGGCGGTGAAAATTCCAAATCCCTGGTTGGGTAATCCCAAATCGATAAGAAGTGGACGAAGCACATAAAAACCCCACAAGCCGTATACAATTGAAGGAATTCCGGCAAGCAGATCAACCATGGTTCCCAGTACTTTTGCAATTCGGGTACCGCGGTAATACTCCCCCAGAAACAATGAAACCGAAAAGGATAAGGGTAAACTGATCAGCAGCGCCGTTACCGAGGTTATGATTGTTCCGGCAATAAACGGAAGCGCTCCGTAGTTCTCTTTCCCTTCGGTTGGATTCCAGTTGTTCGACCAAATAAATCGCAGCCCAAAACTTTTCAGTGCCGGAATGGCACCTTCAACCAACGAAAAGATCATTCCTCCGGCTACAAAAAGTATTACGAACGAAGATAGCAGGAGAATGCCTTTTGTTATTTTATCGCTGTTCATTTGGTGGACTTTAAGAAGCTGAGAAAACTACTTTGCCGGCAGCTTTCCCAGTTTCATTAAATCTGTTTTCTAGAACTAAACCTTACTTTTTCAACAATGGTTGCCCATCGAAAGTAACCGAGCGTAAAATCGCTTTGGCTTTTTCGGCAGCCGGGTCAGGAAGCGGTGCGTAGTGTACCTTTTCGGCATCACCTTGTGCATTGGCACTTACCAACCAATCAAGGAAAGTAACTGTTGCCAGCGCCTGATCTTTAGCGCGACCATCGTAGCTTTGCTCTTTGTAAAGAATGATCCAGGTAAATCCGCTGATCGGGTATGATTCAGGATCGGCAGAATTGGTCAGCATGATACGTGTATCAGCAGGAATTTCTCCTTTTGCAGCAGCACTAACCGAAGCAATTGAAGGCTCGATATAGTTACCGGCGCTGTTTTGTACTAATGCCGTTTGGATTTTCTGCGCGAAAGCGTATTCAGAACCGATGTAACCAATAGCTCCTTCGGTTTGGCTAATGGTACCGGCAACTCCGGGATTTCCTTTAGCGCCCATACCTACAGGCCATTGTAACGATTTTCCTGTTCCTACAACATCAGCCCATTTTGTGCTGATTTTAGTCATGTAGTCGCTGAAAATATAGGTTGTCCCGCTACCATCTGAGCGATGTACGAAAGTGATTTCCATATCAGGAAGGGCTAAACCTTCGTTGTTTGCTTTAATTGCAGGATCGTTCCAGTTAGTAATTTCACCCATGAAAATTTTCTCCAGCAATTCGTTCGACAGTTTGAGGCCATCAACACCAGGAAGGTTGTAAGCAATAACAACAGCACCCAATACAGTTGGAATATGAACCACTTCAGCAGGCATTTCTGCCAGTTTATCGTCGCTTAAGTAG
>DASQBW010000212.1:0-2830 GCA_035635015.1 Draconibacterium sp.
GTGAAAAAGCTTACCACGAAACCGGTAGTTACCTGCCCGACGAAACCATTGAAGCTTTTAAAGAATACCTCATCGGTATAAAAGGGCCGCTGCAAACACCCGTTGGTGGCGGAATACGTTCGCTGAACGTGGCTTTGCGCCAAACACTCGATTTGTACGTTTGTGTGCGCCCGGTGCGATGGTTTAAAGGGGTGCCCTCGCCTATTCGCTACCCGTCGATGGTGGACATGCACATTTTCCGCGAAAACACCGAAGACATTTACGCCGGTATCGAATACATGATGGGAGAAAAGGAGACGGAAAAGTTCCGCGATTTTCTGATCAACGAAATGGGTGTTGAACAGGTTCGTTTTCCTGAGTCGTCGTCATTTGGTGTAAAACCCATCTCGAAAGACGGATCGGAGCGCTTAACAAAAGCCGCTATCGAATATGCCATCGACCGCCAGTTGACATCGGTTACCATCGTTCATAAAGGAAACATTATGAAGTTTACCGAAGGGGCTTTTAAAAACTGGAGCTACGATTTGGCAGAAACTGAATTTGCCGAACAAACTTTTACCTGGCGCCAATACGAAACCCTGAAAAAGGACAAAGGCGAACTGGACGCCAACAAAGCGTTGGATGCCGCTAAAAAAGCCGGAAAAGTGATCGTAAAAGATTGTATCACCGATGCCTTTTTACAGGAGTCGTTGTTGCAACCGTGGGATCACTCGGTGATTGCTACCATGAACCTTAACGGCGATTACGTGTCGGATCAGCTGGCAGCAATGGTGGGAGGAATTGGTATTTCGCCGGGAGCGAATATCAACTACCAAAGTGGTTATGCCATTTTTGAGGCAACCCACGGAACGGCGCCAAATATAGCCGGAACCGGTAAAGCCAATCCGGGATCGTTGATCCTTTCGGCGGTTATGATGTTGGAATATATGGGATGGAACGAAGCAGCAGAACACGTTTACGATGCCATGGAGCACGTATTTGCAAAACGTAAAGTCACAAGTGATTTGCATGCGCAAATGGAAGGTGCCACTTTGTTAACAACTTCGGAATTTGCCGATGCCATAATTCGAAATATGCATTAATATAATAAATCAATAACAATAGCAAATGGAATACATTAAGTACAGATTTTATCAGAAAGCCAACAAATGTGCTAAGGAGTTTCAAAGACTCAAAAATGAACATGCCGATGTGGTACTGGGTGAAGTAAAACTCGGGCAAGTATTAACAGGAATGAAAGGTATACCACTTTTGGTAACCGATACATCAAAGCTCGATCCTGAAGAAGGAATTCGTTTTAAAGGTTATTCAATTCCCGAGTTGCAGGAGAAATTGCCAAAAATAAATCCCGAGGGAGAACCCATTCCTGAAGGGCTGCTTTACCTGATGCTGATTGGCGAAATCCCATCGCAGGAAGATGCGCTTAACCTGTCGAGAGACCTGGCAACACGTGCACACGTGCCGCAGCATACTTTCGATGTAATTGATGCGATGCCAAAATCATCGAAGCCGATGACACAGTTCAGCGCTGCGATTCTTTCAATGGCAACCGAGTCGACTTTTCAGAAAGCATACCGTGCCGGAGTAAATAAAAAGTATTTCTGGGATGCTACATACGAAGACGTAATGAACCTGATTGCACGTTTACCACGTGTGGCAGCCTATATTTACCGTCGTCAATTTTACAACAGCGACCACATTGAGCCAAACCCGCGTTTGGACTGGGCAGGTAACCTGGCGCACATGATGGGGCACGACTCCGAAGAAATTCGTCGTTTGTTCCGCCTTTACATGATCATTCATGCCGACCACGAAGGTGGAAACGTATCGGCACACACCGCGCACCTGGTAGGATCTGCACTGAGTAATCCATACTATTGCTATTCGGCAGCGATGAACGGACTGGCAGGTCCATTGCACGGACTGGCAAACCAGGACGTGATTTTCTGGATTTTCGAAATGATTGAAGAACTGGATACAGATACACCTACCGACGAGCAGGTGGCAGAATACTGCAAACAAACACTGGAGAACGGCCGTGTAATTCCGGGGTACGGACACGCTGTATTGCGTAAAACCGATCCGCGTTTTACCGCACAGCAGGAATTTGCCGACAAGTATATCAAAGGCGACAAAATGATTAACCTGGCAAATCAGTTGTATCGTGTGGTTCCTCCAATTCTGGGTTCGGTTGGAAAGATCAAGAATCCATGGCCAAACGTTGATGCTTACAGCGGATCGTTGTTGTACCACTACGGAATTAAGGAATACACTTTCTATACCGTAATGTTTGGAGTATCACGTGCATTGGGAGTACTGGCATCGTTAGTTAACGACCGTATTTACGGAATGCCGATAGAGCGCCCAACCTCGCACCCATTGAGCTGGTTTAAAGAACAAGCTGAAGGAAAAGGATCAGATTGCTAAGATTTGCAACGAGATATAAAGAAAGTCGGTTTTGCCGGCTTTCTTTTTGTTTTTATGAAGCTTGATTCAATTCTTCCGAATTACACACCGATTGCAAATCGGCGCGAGCGGTAGAGTTTTAGATTTTTTTCAATTGGGGAGGATTTTGTATTGCTTTTTTTACTACCTCAGCAACAGAATCAACAGTAATTGCATTTTTAATACAATAACCCGTTGTGTGAATTAGATTGCATATTTTAAATGATTAATTGGTCTATCATTTATAAACCGATTAAAGTATTGTACAATTGTTAATGCAGTAACCTTTGATAATATTCTTGTTTTGAATCCCATAAATGTTTTTGCATAATTTCGTCGTATTAGAAATTGATCACATAGCTGACTATATAATGTTTCAATCCTT
>DASQBW010000213.1:0-2302 GCA_035635015.1 Draconibacterium sp.
GAAATATAGCCTTCATATTTTATAACAATTTCAGCTCCTTCAATAATTTCAGCTTTTCTATCTTCGGGAACACGCTCGAGAAATGTTTTAAACGGGGTAATCACTTCAATCAAATCAAATATTGAAATCTGAGGGCGTAAAATCAAGTCAAATAATTTAACTCCTTGTTTCAGTTCTGATGTCCCCTTATCCGTAAGTAACTGATTTACAAACCTTGGCTTGACAGAAAAGTCTTTAGCATAATCAATAATCTCCTGTATTAGTGAAGTTTTTTGTTGCAACAATTGCAAACGTTCTGGAGAAGCAAGACCCAATTTATACGATTTTTCGGTTAAACGTATATCTGCATTGTCTTGTCGTAACAAAATTCGAAATTCTGCCCTACTTGTAAACATACGGTATGGTTCATCCACTCCTTTTGTCACAAGATCATCAATTAATACGCCAATATATGCCTCGTTTCTTTTTAAGATAAACGTCTCTTTATTTCTGACACTTTTTAAGTGTGAGTTTATTCCGGCAATGATTCCCTGAGCTCCAGCTTCTTCATAACCTGTTGTTCCGTTAATCTGACCAGCAAAAAACAAATTTTCTACAATTTTTGTTTCAAGCGTATGATTCAGCTGAGTTGGATCGAAATAATCATACTCAATTGCATAACCCGGTCGAAATATTTTAGCGTTTTCTAAGCCTGAAATCTTATGTAAACCTTTTAGCTGAACCTGCCAAGGAAGCGACGATGAAAAACCATTCAAATAATACTCTATTGTATTCTCACCTTCCGGCTCCAAAAATAATTGATGCTTTTCCTTTTCAGCAAAAGTTACTAGTTTCGATTCAATGCTAGGACAATAACGTGGACCAGTACTTTGTATCGTTCCATCAAACATTGGTGAATCTTCAAAGCCCAGTTGAAGCTCAGCATGAACTTCAGAGCTTGTGTGGGTAATCCAGCATGAGCGTTGTTTTAACTTAGTTTCGGTACCTGGCAGATAAGAAAATTTGTAATGTCCCGTATCCCCTTTTTGCTCGGTTAGTTTCGAAAAATCAATGGTTCTCCCGTCAATACGAACAGGTGTACCAGTTTTCATCCTTCCTGTTTTAAAACCAGCTTCGAGTAACTGTTCTGAAATATTATACGAAGCCGCTTCTCCAATACGTCCTCCGGCAAGCTTTTCCTGCCCTATATGCATTAAACCGTTTAAAAAGGTACCATTTGTTAAAATAACTGTTTCCGATTTAAATTCGATACCTATTTTAGTTTTAACGCCTGTTACTTTCCTTTTTTCAATTAATAAGCCTGTTACAGCATCCTGCCATAAATCGAGATTATCGGTATTTTCAAGAATATTTCTCCATTCTTCAACAAACCTAAAACGATCGTTTTGTGCACGCGGGCTCCACATAGCTGGTCCTTTCGACTTGTTAAGCATTCGGAATTGAATAGTTGTTTTGTCGGCCAGAATACCTGAATAACCTCCAAGAGCATCAATTTCGCGTACAATCTGGCCTTTTGCAATACCACCCATGGCAGGATTACACGACATCTGACCATATTTGGTCATATCCATTGTAATTAGTAATGTTTTCGATCCAAGGTTTGCAGCTGCTGTTGCTGCTTCGCATCCGGCATGTCCTCCCCCAACAACAATTACATCATATTTCTCCATCATACCTTCAGTTCTTTAAAATCTATTTTTGCAAGATAAAACTCTTCCATTTTAGTCATCTCCTCTTGCTCTTCGTCTGTTTTATCTTTATATCCTACTAAATGCAGAACTCCATGTAATACAACACGATACAGTTCCTTTAGTTGCGATATTTCGTAATTTTCCGCGTTCTCATTCACGCGATCGAGACTAATAAATAAATCGCCCGAAATTACATTTTTCTCCACGTAATCAAAAGTTATTATATCTGTATAATAATCATGATCAAGATATTGTTTATTCATATCGAGTAAAAACTCATCAGAACAATATACAATCGTTAGTTCTCCAAGTTCGCACTTTTCATTGATTACGAGATTTTCTATCTGATTTTTTAGAAAATCTTCATGTAACGATATCGGACTGATATCTTCGAAATAAAATGTTATTGATTTCATTTACAGACCATTTCAAAGCTTAAACTATTTCCCTTCTCGTTAAATCTGACACAATTAGCAAAGCTTTTTATTATATGTAATCCCCTGCCGGTTTCTTTTAAAATGTTCTCGCATTTGGTAGGATCAGGAACTTTTTCCAAATCAAATCCTTCGCCCTCATCTGTAATTTTTACTTTAATTAGATTTGTTATACAG
>DASQBW010000214.1:0-5100 GCA_035635015.1 Draconibacterium sp.
ATCCTGCTGTGTCTTTAATTTCTTTATTTTTTTTTGCCATTGTTTTCTGAAATTGGTGGTGTAAATATAGTTAATAAAATAATTCATCAAATTTCATCCGCAGGAATTTGCCCAAGGCAAACCAGGTTGACACCAACGAAATGATAAATCCGAGTGCAAAAATAATAAGGACAATTGTCAAAATAGTTTTCTCGTCGGCAAAATTAATCAAGCCCTGTAGTTCATTTTTATAAGTATAAACTCCTCCAATTAATACGGTATTAGCCAAAATGCCACCGTAAGCACCAAGTAATAAACTTTTAAATAAAAAGGGTTTGCGAATAAACCTTTTGCTTGCTCCAACCATTTGCATGGTGTTAATGGTAAACCGTTGCGAATAAATTAATAACCGGATGGTATTATTGATAAGACCAAAAAATATAAAGGTGAGTATGACACTTATAATAAGTAAGGCAATACTTATTTTTCGAACATTTTTGTTGATTAAGACCACAAGGCTTTCCTGGTAATATACTTCGGTAACCTGAGGGTATGCCATTAGTTTTTGCTCAAGTATCTGCAAACTGTCGCTTTGTGTGTAAGCTGCATGAAGTTTTAGGTTGAATGAGTCGAACAACGGGTTATAGCCTAAAAATCCCTGAAAATCTTCGCCCAGTTGGTGACTTAATTCCTGAGCGGCAGATTCCTTATCAATGTATTCTATTGATTTTACAAAGTTACCTGCGCTCAATACTTTTTGTAATCGAATAATTTCTGTGTCTTTTAAATTGTCTTCTAAAACAAGGGTAATCCCGATTTTCTCTCGCACATATTCCGACAATCGTTTGCTGTTGATAAGAATAAAGCTAAGCATGCCCATTAAAATAAGCACGAGGGTTATGCTGATTAATGAAGTAACCCACGAATTCAGAAACCGGGTTTTTAACCTTTTAGGTTTTTTATGCATGCTTCTCAAAAATTTTCAGCTTCTTACAAATGTATATAAATTTGCAACCTTCATTGATTTCCTTAAGTCATCTTTTTTTACATTGGGATGTTAACATTAAATTCATTTGGATGAATTGTATTTTATTCGCCCAAAAATAAAGGAATTAAGCTGTTTTTGGGAGAGGATTATAGATCGACAATTAATTCATTTAACTAATTGAATTTTTGATTGTTATTTCTTTGGAAATACGAAAAAAGAGAATACTTTTGCAGTCCCGATTATTATCCTTAGAAATAAGGAGTGTAAATAGTTGATTTTCTTGGAGTAAAGCAGTTTGTTGATAAAATTCCGTTGAGACAAAAATGCGACGAAAAGTAAAATCAGAATGTTTTAAACAATAAAAAATTAAGAAAGTGGACACACTTAGTTATAAAACAGTTTCGGCAAACAAAGCTACCGTGAACAAAGATTGGGTAGTTGTTGATGCTGAAAACATGGTATTGGGACGTTTGGCAAGTATAGTTGCCAAAATGTTAAGAGGTAAATACAAGCCAAATTTCACACCTCACGTTGATTGTGGCGATAACGTAATTGTTATTAATGCTGAAAAAGTTGTTTTAACCGGTAAAAAAATGTCGGACAAAGTTTATGTTCGTCACAGTGGTTACCCGGGTGGACAAAGCACTCAGTCTCCACAAGATATTTTAGCTAAATATCCTGAACGTTTGGTAGAGAAGGCTGTAAAGGGTATGCTTCCTAAAAACAAATTAGGTAGCGACTTATTCAGAAATTTGCATGTTATAATTGGTGCTGAGCACAAATATGAGGCTCAAAAACCAAAAGTTGTTGATTTAAATACGATTAAATAATGGAAGTAGTAAACACAATCGGACGTAGAAAATCAGCTGTTGCTCGTATTTACGTAAGCGAAGGTAAAGGAAATATTACCATCAATAAAAGGGAATTGAAAGAGTACTTCCCTGCAGAAACATTGCAATACATTGCTATGCAGCCGTTAAATCTTTTAGAAGTTGCAGAGAAATATGATGTAAAAGCAAACCTTGATGGCGGTGGCCCAAAAGGACAGGCCGAAGCCTTTCGTTTGGCACTTACCCGTGCATTAATGGAAATCGATCCTGAGTCGAGACCACAGCTAAAAGCTGCGGGATTTGTTACCAGAGACCCACGCGAAGTGGAACGTAAAAAGCCGGGGCAACCAAAAGCAAGGAAACGTTTCCAGTTCTCAAAACGTTAAGATTATTATTTATCAAATTATATGGATCTAAAACGGCTGTGATTCCCGATGATTCGGGACTACTCAGCGGTTGCTTTTAGAACATAGAAAAAGTAAACAGATGCCAAAAACAAATTTTCAAGAATTATTGGAAGCAGGTGCACATTTCGGTCACCTGAAAAGAAAGTGGAACCCAAACATGGAGCCTTATATCTTCATGGAGAAAAACGGAATCCACATTATCGATCTGCAAAAAACAGTTGTAAAAATTGATGAAGCTGCTGCAGCCATCAAGCAAATTGCAAAATCAGGTCGTAAGATATTATTCGTTGCGACTAAAAAGCAAGCCAAGGAATTGGTTGCAGAGCAAGTTAAAGAGGTAGGAATGCCTTACGTAACTGAGCGCTGGCCAGGAGGTATGCTTACCAACTTCCCAACAATCCGTAAAGCGGTTAAAAAAATGATCTCCATCGATAAAATGATGAAGGACACAAGTTGGGATAACCTTTCAAAACGCGAAAAACTTCAAATTACTCGTCAGCGTGCAAAACTGGAAAAAGTACTGGGTTCAATTTCTGACCTTACCCGTTTGCCGGCTGCATTATTTGTTGTTGACGTATTGAAAGAAAAAATTGCTGTTCGCGAAGCAAAAAAACTGGGAATACCTGTATTTGCTATTGTTGATACTAACTCAAATCCTGAGGATATCGACTTTGTAATTCCTGCTAACGACGACGCTTCACAGTCAATCCGCATTATTGTTGGTGAGATGTGTGATGCTGTTAAAGCCGGTTTGAGCGAACGCAAAATTGAGAAAGATAAAGAAGAGTCAACTGAGAAAGCTCCTAAAAAGAAAGTAGCTAAAGAAGACGACGAAGATTCTGAAGAGTAATTAACGGTTAAGTAAACTATAAACCATTAAAAGGAGATTTTAATTATGTCTTTTACAACCGCAGACGTAGTAAAATTGCGTAAAGTATCTGGCGCAGGGATGATGGATTGCAAAAATGCCCTGAAAGACGCCGAAGGTGACTTTGACAAGGCACTGGAAATCATCCGCGAAAAAGGTAAATTAATTGCAAACAAACGTGCAGACAGAGACGCCGCTGAAGGTGTAGCTATTGCAAAAGCAACTGAAGACGGTAAATTCGGTGCAATCGTTGTATTGAATTGCGAAACTGACTTTGTTGCCAAAAACGAAAGCTTCGTAGCATTTGCTGAGAAAATTCTTGCAAAGGCATTGGAAGTTAAGCCAGAAAGTTTGGAAGCATTAAAAGCACTTGAGCTTGATGGAACAACTATTGATGCACTAGTTACCGAACAAACTGGTGTAACTGGTGAGAAACTTGACCTTTCGTATTACAAATGTTTAGCCGACGAGGCTGTAGTTCCTTACATCCACCCTGGTAATAAATTGTCAACGCTGGTTGCTTTCAACAAAGTTGTTGATGTTCAGGTAGGAAAAGATATTGCAATGCAGGTTGCTGCTATGGCTCCTGTAGCTATCGACGAAGTTTCAATTCCACAAGCTGAAATTGACAAGGAATTAGAGTTTGCAAAAGAAAAATACCGCAAAGAAGGTAAGCCTGAAGCAATGCTTGATAAAATTGCACAGGGTTCTTTAAACAAGTGGTATAAAGATGTAACGCTTATTAACCAGGCTTTTGTTAAAGACGGAAAAATGCCGGTGAAAGATTATTTAAAGCAAGCTGATGCCGAGCTGAAAGTTACTGCATTCGACCGCTATACATTGAATGATTAATAATAGCACCAGAATATAAAAAAGCTATTCGATTTTCGGATAGCTTTTTTTTGTCACAAAAAAGAGCCTTTTGAGATTTATTCATCTGCAAAAGGCTCGAACTTATATGTTGAGAAGGCTTATCTTTTAAGTATTAATTTCTTAACCTGGCTTACCTGCCCATCCTTTATAAAGCGGCATAAGTAAACTCCTGAAGTAGCAGGTGACCCGTTAATGTCGTCGCCTGACCACATAATTTTGTGTATACCTTCGTTGTACCTCTGATTCGTTATTGTCTGTACTTGCTGCCCGAATAGGTTGTAAATAACGATTTGTATATCAGCAGGATCGCTAATGGCGAACTGGATTGTAGCAGATGAGTTAAAGGGATTGGGATAAATTTTTACATCTGCCTTCGAAACCGGATCAATACTTTCAGTTGTGGTGGTAATGTTTCCTTGTTTCACAACAATAGTACTGAAATGAATAATGTTGGCATAAATTTTATTCCTCACCGTGTCGACAGCAACATGTTCGTCTATTTCTTCAAAACCGGTGTTTTCAGCAAAGAACACATCCAGCTCTTCAGGCGTAAATCCCAACGAGTCGAGTAAATTGTGTTTAAATACCAAACTTAAATTAACAGGTACATTAAAATAGTACGGCTCAACAATAGTATCCGACCCAACCGGTTTAACACTGAATTTTACTCCGGTTATTACATCATCGGTAAAAGTAACTTCTGTGCTACTATCACTAACTTCTGCATATTCTTCAGGAATAAACATAAAAATCTCAATATCTTCATCAATGCAACCGAATGGGAAATGAAGCATTCCTGCATTCAAAATATTTAACGGGTACGGTAATCCTCCAATTTTGTAACTTTCTCCTTCTTTAAACGTTTTTGCTTTTAATTCCTGTCCATCGGGCAGAACCCTGCGAATTGAAATGCTGTTTACTTCCATATCAACTGTTGAGTCAACTACCAACAATTCGACCGAGGCTTTAAAGTTGCTGTATTCGGCTTGCACCAATGTCATTCCTGTTTCGCCACTTAGTGTAAGCAAGCCAGTTTCTGAAATTGCAGCAATACTGGTGTCTGAAACACTCCATAAGAAGTCAGCATCCTGATGTTTGTTGCCGTTTGTTTTGTAATCGGCTTCGTACTGAACTGGCTCATGACCGGTATAAACC
>DASQBW010000215.1:0-3489 GCA_035635015.1 Draconibacterium sp.
GTTTTATTTTGGTTTTGCTGGGAATGTACAAATTTATTCTTTCAGCAGTTGGCGATATGAATATTGCAGTGATTCTTACTTTTTTAGTTGGGGCTGCATTTGGAATTATTGCTTTTTCAAATGTGTTATCGTGGCTGTTGAAGAAATACCACAACACGACTATTGCAGTGCTGGCTGGTTTTATGGTAGGATCACTCAACAAAGTATGGCCCTGGAAAGAAGTTACGCAAACCATAATCGATCGTCATGGCGAATTAAAACCCATTACCGAACGAAATATTTTACCCGGAACTTACGAGCAAATAACAGGTCACGAAGCCGGGTTATTCGGAGCAATTGTACTGGCAGTTGCCGGATTTGCACTTATTTTTATTGTTGAAGGAATTGGAAAGAAACTTAAAAAGTAAACAGTTGCAGTTTACAGTATTCAGTTAGAAAAAAATACACCAAATGAAAAGATACGGATTATTAGGCTACCCACTCACCCATTCATTTTCGAAACGCTATTTTACCGAACGTTTTGAATCGGAACAGATAGATTCAACTTATGATAATTTTGAAATCGATTCGATAACAAAATTCCCGGATGTAGTAAAAGACAATCCGGAAGTAATCGGTTTTAACGTTACCATTCCATACAAAGAACAGGTGATTCCGTATTTGGATGAGCTAAATGATTCGGCAAAAGAAATTGGTGCTGTTAATACCATTCGCGTTACACGCACTGAAAACGGTGTACATTTAAAAGGATTTAATACTGATACTTTTGGTTTTGAATCATCGCTAAAATCGCTTTTAAAAGATCATCATAAAAAAGCATTGATTTTAGGAACTGGCGGTGCTTCAAAGGCTTTAAAATATGTACTCAACAAATTGGGTATCGAATATATTTCTGCATCGATTGAAGAATTGAAAGAAAAAGAGATACGTTACGAAGACATTAATGAGCAGGTAATAAGCGATCGTTTGCTGATCATTAATGCCACACCACTGGGAACTTATCCAAAAGTTGATACTTTCCCGAATATTCCTTACGAATTCATAACCGACAAACATTTGCTTTTTGATTTGGTTTACAATCCTGAAGTAACACAGTTTATGGCAAATGGAAAAGCCAAAGGAGCCACGGTTAAAAACGGTTATGAGATGTTGCTGAATCAGGCTGAAAAGTCTTATGAAATCTGGAACTCGGAAGAATAAGTTTTGTAACAAGTTTCAAATCTATTGAAAAGATCATCCCCTTTAATCCCCCTTCGAAGGGGGAAACGACGAAGGAGTTGGGGGATGAAACCCCAAAATGTAACAGATTCGATTTATGAATAAAACAAAAGTACTTTTTGTGTGTCTGGGTAACATTTGCCGCTCGCCGAGTGCCGAAGCTGTTTTTACCGGCATTGTAAAAAAAGCAGGCTTGAGCAAAAAATTTGAAGTGGATTCGGCGGGTATATCAGGGTGGCATGCCGGAGAACCTGCCGACCGGCGAATGCAATCGCATGCTATACGCCGCAATTATAATCTGACCAGTATTTCACGCAAATTTGATCCGCATTCCGATTTTGATTATTTCGATTACATCATTGGGATGGATGACAGCAATATGCAGAACCTGAAAAGTATGGCCCGAAATGGCTATGACTTGCAGAAGTTGTACAAAATAACCCATTTTGGCAGCGACGCTCAGTACGACGAAATTCCTGATCCGTATTACGGAGGTGCCGATGGTTTTGAATTGGTACTCGATATTTTGGAAGATGCTTGCGAGGGGCTTCTATTGGAAATAAGTTAAAGTTTAGTTTTTCAGATTCGATACTTTCATCCCCCTATCCCCCTTCGAAGCGACGAAGGAGCGGGGGATGAAAAAACTTTATATATAGTTCAATTTTTATTCGAAGTGGTAAAGGAAATTTACCAAACAATCGTAAGCAGGTTTCCGCTCGCCTTCGATATCCACCACAATTTTTACCTGGATTTTTGCAATTCCACGCAGGTTTTTAATATCGTTTAACGATACCGTTGCCCTGATTTTATCATTCACTTTTACAGGTTGTTGAAAACGTAAATTCTCGATACCGTAATTCACGATCATCTTTACATTTCTTACATCCACAACATTATACCAAAGATAAGTCAGCATCGACAGCGATAAATAACCATGCGCGATGGTAGTTTTAAACGGCGATTCTTTGGCTGCACGCTCCGGGTCGGTATGAATCCATTGGTAATCGAGCGTTGCATCGGCAAATTTATCGATCTGATCCTGTGTTATCTGAACATAATCAGAAACACCAATAATTTCCCCCAAAAGGGCTTCAAACTCTTCGTAGTTATTGATAATTCGTTTTTCCATTAAAAATTGATCTGCTAAATGATTCGCCAATTTAACCCTTTTTACCCAACTAATCCTGAAAATATTGGAGTTAACAGGCACATTTTATCAAGCATCCATACATTCAATTTGAATTTTAATACTTAATGTTCCATTTTTAAAACAATGCAACAATAGCCAATTTCGCCCGGTTGAAGCTTAATCATAAATTTACGTCTGACCGGAGTTCCAATTCTCAGAAATTAATCACCTTTGCACTTTAATTTACACGGATGAAGAATTTCTTAAACTCTACCACCTTTTTGGCAATTGTTGCATGTTGGCTTTGGTCAACAGCATTTGTAGGTGTAAAAGTTGGGCTTGAATATCACACACCCTTTCAATTTGCCGGAATTCGGTTTTTTATTTCCGGAGTAATCTTATTCCTGTATTTCGGTAAGCCTAAACAATATTTCTTAGAACTAAAAAACAACCTAAAATTCCTGTTGCTGCTCTCTGTGGTTCAGATCTTTATTCAATATTCTCTGTTTTACAGCGGTCTTAATCTGCTTCCCAGCTCGCTCTCGGCAATGATCATCGGATCACAACCTCTGTTTATTGCTTTGGTCGCCCACTTTTCGTTTCATAACGATAAAATGACCCCTTTAAAAACCGGCAGCATTATAATTGGTGTAATTGGCATTGCGGTCATCACGCTTGGGCGTTCAAAAGTTGAAATGAAAGGAGAACTGGAATTCCTGGGAATTGCCTTGTTACTAATCAACAATGTAGTTTCAGGATATTCAAATGTCCTCATTTCCAAACACTCGGCTGGAATTTCTCCGGTAGTTTTAAGTTCAACCACTTTAATTATTGGTGGTATTATGCTATCGCTTCTTTCAATCCCGGTTGAAGGAATAAACATAGGTCCTTTCCCTCCTCAATATTGGTATGCCCTGGCCTGGTTAAGTTTTTTATCGGCAGCAGCCATAACAATCTGGTTTTCACTTTTAAAACGTCCGGGAGTTAAAGTTTCCATTCTCAATGTTTGGAAATTTCTGATCCCGGTTTCAGGAGCAGCATTAAGCTGGATTTTATTGAGCGACGAGGAGCCTGATCTGACATCAATTTTGGGAATGGTTGTTATCGCAATTGCACTCATCAGCCTTAATTTGGCAAACAGA
>DASQBW010000216.1:0-1513 GCA_035635015.1 Draconibacterium sp.
GTGTATTTGAGCTTAGGTTATTTGAACAGAAGAAACACCCTAAGTTTATTGAATCATAAAGTCATTAGTCATTGAGTCATTGAAAAAAATGACGGATATGTAAGCTGAACTCTGTCTGATAATATTTTACAAATAAATTCATTTTTTTTCAATTGACCAATTCTTAAAAACTTTCACAAGTAGATTTCAGGTTCTGTCAAGGGCGGCTGAGGCACGAAGCCGTTCATATACCCTTGACGGGTTCTGTAATCTGCTTATTTTTGTTTTTAGGCATTGGTCTTATAAGTCTAACTTCATCCTGTCGCCAAATTTGATACAAAATTGTTGAATGGTCAACCCCCAATTATGTACTGGCTGAGTCCATTTTTTTGAGATATTCTGCACAGCCAGGTAGATTAATTTCAACAAGGCCATATCACTGGTGAAAGCCCCTTTGGTTTTTGTAACTTTTCTAATTTGCCGGTGAAAACCTTCAACTGTATTTGTTGTATAAATTATTTTTCGGATGTGCTCATCATACTGAAAATAAGTAGTCAACTCTTCCCAGTTATCATGCCATGATTTCAATACAATTGGGTATTTCTTACCCCAAGCCTCTTCCAGATTTAACAATTCAGTTTCCGCACCATCTTTTGTTGGTGACTGGTAAACTTTTTTCAAATCTTTCATAAAGGCTTTCTGGTCTTTCGAGGCAATGTATTTTAACGAGTTACGGACTTGATGGATGATACATTTTTGTATCTCTGTCTTGGGGAAAATACTCAATATTGCTTCTGAGAAACCTTTTAGGTTGTCGGTACATGCAATTAAAATATCTTTTATCCCACGGCTTTTCAAATCTGTCAATACAGAAAGCCAAAAATTAGCACCTTCGTTTTCTGAAACATACATGCCAATAAGCTCTTTTTTGCCCTCTTTGTTAAGTGCCAAAATGTTGTATACTGCCCGTGAAACAACTTTGCCTCCATCACGCACTTTATAGTGCATTGCATCTAACCAAACAATTGGATAGAGGTCGTCTAAAGGCCTGTTTTGCCATTCTTTTACCTGAGGGATAACCCTGTCTGTAATTTCACTTAATGTAGTGGTGGACACCTCAACATCGTACATCTCCTTAATATGGCTCGAAATATCCCGAAAACCCACTCCTCGGCCATATAAGCCGATTATTTGAGGGGCAAGGTTGTCGGCCAAAATAGTTTCCCGTTTCTTTACTATTTGGGGGGCGAAACTACTATGCCTATCTTGCGGTGTCTCAATGGTAATCTCTCCCGAAGAAGTTTTTAAGGTTTTGCTGCCTTTTCCGTTTCTTTTGTTTCCTTTTGCACGCTCATCAGCGTCCAAATGGCCTTCCATTTCGCCTGCTAATGCACTTTCTAGAAACTCTTTTATGATTGGGGCAAAGACACCTCCTTCTCCTGTAAGTGATTTCCCACTTTTTAACTGCTCTAGCGCCAAGTCCCTAAGCGCAATATATTCACGGGACTCTTTCTTCTTTTCTGTCATAAAAAAT
>DASQBW010000217.1:0-10887 GCA_035635015.1 Draconibacterium sp.
CCCAAACAAGGTGAACTGACATTTTACTTACACTATGGCTCGTCCTTCTATATTCGACCATATTGTAAAACTATGAAATTTATAGAAACTAAAGTAGCTGCAATGAAATTGCAGGGTTTTAACCATTAACTAGAAAATAAATCGAATAGCATGAATATTGAAATTGGAGACACCATTCTTACTGCAACATTAGTTGACAATTCTTCAGTAGCAGCACTGAAAACTGCCCTGGCTAAAGCTCCGATTACTGTTGAAATGCGTGACTATGGCAACATGGAGAAAGTAGGTTCTTTAGGACAGAATCTCCCGAGAAACGATGAACCCATTACTACAGAAGCAGGAGATATTATTTTATATCAGGGAAACGCTTTGGTAATCTATTATGCTTCTAACTCCTGGTCGTTTACAAGGTTGGGTAAAATTAATAACATTACTCCAAAAACATTAAAAGATATTTTGGGAGAAGGGAATGTAACCATAACTTTATCATT
The DNA here is from genome assembly GCA_035635015.1 of Draconibacterium sp. Classification (GTDB taxonomy): domain Bacteria; phylum Bacteroidota; class Bacteroidia; order Bacteroidales; family Prolixibacteraceae; genus Draconibacterium. Next base: position 492 of record DASQBW010000217.1, read on the forward strand.
ACCTGAGGATTAAATCCACTTGAAATCTAAATTATAAACAAATGAAACATGTAATTTTAATGGTTTGTGTGGCATTAATCATTGTGTCATGCAATACAAAAAACAACAATACAATGAAAACAAATGAAATATTTTCGAAAGGACAAAAAGCAAGTGAGAACTTTACCGGCGATACATGGGTACAAATGCTTACCGTTGATGGAGAAAATTTTGATGCCATGAGCTATAACGTAACGTTTGCCCCGGGAAGCCGAACTGACTGGCATTCACACCCCGGCGGTCAAATACTGTATTGCACATCGGGAGAAGGTTGTTATCAGGAGAAAGGGAAAGCCATTCAACACCTCAGAGTTGGCGATGTGGTTGAAATAAAACCTGATGTAATACACTGGCATGGTGCTTCAGCAGATAAAGAATTTGTTCATCTGGGTATCAGTACACAACTTTCAAAAGGGCCAGCCACCTGGTATGGCGCTGTTACAGATGAAGAATATAACTTAGACAAATAGGTTAAATGGGGAGTTAAAAAAAGGAGGAAACAGATAATAAATCCTGAATCCTCCTTTTAGTACCCGGGGCGGGAATCGAACCCGCCTATCTGATATCCAAAGCTTGTTATACTCTGTTTTTCAGGACAAATATATAAAATATTTCAATCTTTTTGGTGGGACTTTTGGTGGGAGTTTTAATTGTCCGTTACAGATAATATATTTCTCGAACATCGTCTTTCTCCGTTAATAATTTTGGATAATCAATACTTTGCATTATACGCTTCCCCTTTTTTATAGACTTTCCTAGCATCAATTTTTATGTGATTTAAAGGTATAGCTAACACCAAGCATCAAACGCAATCCTGACCAATTTGATACATAGTCAGTTTTTTCTCCATCGACTTTCATTTTTCCCTTAAAATTAATATTGTATCCACTACTAAATTGTAGATTAAAGTCATCAATAAGATTGTACGAAAATTTTAACATGGGCTCTACATAGATGCCTGTGCTTTCAAGGGAGATATGGTCATTCGACATGACTTCCTCGTAAATGGTTAACCTTTCATCCATATCTAATTCAGAGAAAATGACACCTGCTTCCAACTGTAATATGAATGCAAATTTGTTTTGTAGATACGCGGTACGTTGATATTTAGTTCCAATACCATAGCCATTTAAAATCATATCTATTTTATACTCCCCCGAGTAGTCAGCTAAATGATTCCGACCTCCGGTTGTATAGCGTAAAAAGGTAATACCGAAACTGTTTTTCGGATCTAGAAAATAATTAACCGAAATTGAAGGATATATTCCGTTGGGAAACTTTTCAACTGATTTCAGATTTGGTATCTGGGTTGATTCCAGCATCGACTGCTGTAATGATTTGACATCATCCAGCTCGTAAAATCCGTATCCTCCATTTACTTCTACATTAATATCCTGACTGTTTGCATTAAAGACAATAAATATCAGAATCAGTGCATAAAATACAGTTCTCATTCGACCAGTTTGCTTTAAGTTACTACTCATATTTTTTCTTACAATAGGTATAAAACTCTTAACTCAGTGGATTTAATTGATCTTGTTTGTTATATTGAGAACATAACCAGTGTTGGTGAAAAGTTGATTGTTATACAACCAGCTTTTTGCTTCCTCACAGGGCACTGTTAGTAATGTTTCATGTGAACCAATCGCTATCACAAAAAGATTTTCGTAATCGGTTATCAACAGATTATCTGTTTCCGGATCAATATTTCGGATAACCATTTCGGCTGGAATATCTATTTTGTCAATTAGTTCAAAATTCGAAGGATCTCTTATTTCAATTCCCTCTTCCTCATTCATTGACAGATAAAGTCGATTGGGATGAAGCGGATCGAAATAGGCCGACCTATAATCGCGAGTATCCGAATAGATTTCACGCGGATTACTGCTTTCTATGTCGAATACTTTTATGCCATTATTTGTGGCAATACACATGTGCTTCGCATTCTGAGAGGTTGTAATACACGCCCATTTACTATAAACAGGATAATCTGTAATATCAAGTGTGAACAAGATTTGTTTGGTTTGAACATCATACAACTTGTACATATTGTTGAATGCTATTGCAATCCTGTCGTTGTCCGTTAATAAAAAATGATCAACAGAATAAGCCCCCCAGGTTTTATAATTGATAACCGTTGGATTTTGAAGGTTCTGATTGTCGAATACATACATGTCATCTTTTGTTACTGCCCCCACTTTCGAAGAGTTAGTAGGACATGAATATATGCCTCCATAGCTTAAGTAGTCTACATCTGCCGTATTTAGGATTGTATGGTTATTTATATCAAAACATTTCATATGATTGTATTCGTTTGAATAAACCACCTTATCCTTGAAGTTATATCCGAATTCGGGCCAATTTGCCCCAATAAGTCTTTCGCCAAGATAATATTCCATATTGCTTGAAATATCGCATGCATATGATAGATCGGGCCATTCATCTTCGTACTGCGATTTTGTACACAACTGAAAAGTTGTCCATGCACCAAATCCAATCTGAGGTATTATACAAATAGTATCTTCTTCTGAATTAAAATACAGGGGTGTACTACCGTTTCGCCATGACAAGCGGTATTTTGCCTTGTATTTGGATTTATTCCAACTTATTCGAATACTATCAAATCCAATTTCTTGTGCTACGAGCTGAGGAGGCTCCTCAGAAAAACTTAATGATTCTCCCCATGTATGATCATTCAGCAACCGACAGCTGACATCTATCCAATAATCTCCACCTACATAAAGGCTATCCACAAAATAGTTTTGTTTAGGATTGGTAATCGTTTTATTGATGGATCGGCTACTCGAATTACACCTAATTTCGTAGGCAACAAAGTTATATTGTATAATTTCCGGCCATTCAATTACCAGCAATCCATCATCGTTAATTCTTTTGGTAGGAATAATTTTTGGAGCTGGTCTTGCATCTGCCACAACAATCCATTCTTTCTCCAGATAATACCCTTCCATACCCGACAAATCGGCAATGCTTCCCGTGCCACTATTCAAATAAATAGTTAGTTTGAGTGTATCGATTCCAGCTTCAAATGCCTCAGGATTTATAGTGACCGAACCAGTATTAGAAGATAGCTCCCAGGTTTTACCCTGATAAGTCATTACCCCTGTTAATACATTACTACCGTTGCCATCCAAATTATAGGATAATACAGTACTCTCAAAAATGAAAATGGTATCGCTTTCAGGAAGCCCTTCTAGCTCGAAGTATTTCATATCTGATGGAGGATCAATTTCAACAAAATTTTCTTTTGTAAGATCGTACTCACAACTGATTAACACAACCAGGAGTATGATAGAGGTTGATATTTTAAATAGCTTTAACATTCGAATTGGTTTTCTTTTATTACGATGCACAACGTGCCGTCGTACTTTTTTTCAATCCTTATTTATTGTAATTTTTCTGTCTGTCTTTTTTTTGCCATAAATATCAATATTCTCTGACGTTGAGTATTTCTTCCAATCCCTCTGCAACTTATTAAACTCATCTTTATCACAAAGCTCAAATCTTTTTAGTGCATAGTACATCGCTGTTATTGATATATCCGTAAATTTTGAACGATGTCGTTTTTGGCAATTAGGACACCACATCATTGGCGGTTGAATATTTAAATCAGTTCTAATTTGGCTTAAGGCTTTATTCAAATCATCTACTAAATCAAAATGCTGTATAATTGACATTTTTGAATTCCATCTGTTTTCTAGAATAACCTTTAATTCAGGGAACCAAGTTGTCTGTGCTTGACCTTTTGGCATAATTATTCAGGTTTTTGTCCATTATTTATTTCTTCCATTTCTTCATGAGTCACTCCGTATGGAAAACCGCCACTTGTATAACCAATAATCATCGCCAAATTTTCATCACTTTCAAAACTGCTCCGACCATTTAATTCTTCTTCTCGTTTTTTCTTGAATGAAAGTCTTTGCTGTCTATGTGTTTGAATTGAGTTAATCAATTGTCTTTCGTATTCCTCTGCGATTTCCACTCCAATCATTCTTAGTTCTTTAACCGCACACAATTTGTCAACAGAATACTTTTTTGAATATCCTTTAACAAGATTGTTACCTGAATATGTTTGTATCCAGTTTTTGGCACAAACCCCGCCCTGCAATATGTTCTTTGTTAGCAACTGGGCGTTGATTCTTCCAGTCTGTCTTTCAGTCATTTAAGGTTTTATTAACTGTATTTTTAATCTGCACAAAACTGTCAACGAAGCACAAATTTATTTTATTTTTTTTAGGGAGGGCAAACCTAAAACCGCCCTTAAAGGCGGTTACCTGGGCTGGGTTTGTAAGCTCTTTGGGAAGTTTTGGTTGCGCGTTAGCTCGTGGGGCTTGCCAATGTGCTTACAAATGGGATGGACTCCACTATATTGAAATGTTAAATATAACGAAAATACTTTTTGTTAGAACTCAGTTAACATTTCCATTTTGTTAAAAAATCAGCAACAATTTTCATTCTCTTGAATCGAAGGACATTTTACCGAACCATAAGAACAATACACACAGCAATCACCATGTGTTGGTTTTATAACAGTATTGCAATTATTGCATTCATAAAAAAACTGACATGAATCTGCGGGCATGGTTTCTTTCTTTTGAAAACCACAATTTGGACAGGTTATTATTGACTCTAAAATTACTTCCATATCTATTTTCCAAGTTTTAATATCCTGAAAGCCCCCCTGACCACAATTAAAAATACAATTGTACCAATGATTAAATCGGGATACTTTGATTGGGTCAACAAAACCAATACACCTGCTGCGATAACACCGGTATTGATAATAATATCGTTTGATGTGAATATCATCGTGGCTTTCATGTGCGCTTCTTCACTTTTTGATTTTTGTAATAAATATAGGCAAACGGAATTAGCAATCAATGCCAGTATTGATACAACTATCATGGTTTTGAAATCAGGCACAGCTTCAGAACTGATAAATCGGCGTATTACTTCTATAAGGCCAATCAGAGCTAAAGCCAGTTGAGAATAGCCACTCAGTTTTGCAACTTTTTTCTTACGGAACACAGTTGAACCGACAGCCCAAAGGCTAAGACCATAAACGAGCGCATCTGCCAGCATATCCAACGAATCGGCAACCAAACCCATAGATTTAGAAATAAAACCCGTGGTGATTTCAATAATAAAAAAAACAAAATTGATTATCAACACCGTCCAAAGGAGTTTGGATTGTACCGATGAATTGTCCTTAAATTCATCCGCTTGGGCAACAATTGTTTCTTGGAGTTCCGACCCTAAATTGAGTTCTTTCAGGTGATTCTCAATTTCAGGGCTTTCTTCGGAATGAAAGACAGTAAGTTTTCGGTTTTCAATATCGAACACCAAACTTTTAATCATGGAAAGCCCTTCGAGTTTCATCCTGATAAGGGTTTCCTCGGAAGGGCAATCCATTTTGGAAATTTTAAAGGTGCTTTTAAACATTGTGAATGACATCTTTTAATTTTTGTTGAACCTCATTTGCAACACCTGCCAATTTTTCATTTTCAACAGATTGCATTGATGCCATCGGGTCAACGGCAGCAATTTCTGTTTGGTTTTCTGAAATTTGTTGCACGATTACATTGCAAGGCAACATCGTACCGATTTTATCTTCTTCCTGTAATGCTTTGTAGGCAAAAGCAGGGTTACACGCACCAAGTATGCGGTACTTTCTGAAATCTACCCCCAATTTTTCTTTTAGTTTTTCGTGTATGTTGATTTCAGATAATACCCCGAAACCCTCCTTTTTGAGTTCTTCTGTTACCCTTTTTACTGCTTCTTCAAAAGAGCAATTCAATGTTTTTTCAAAATAGTATTTCATTCGTTTGCTTTTAATGTGAATTATTAAAGGAGCAAGTTGCCCGATTTATTAATGTAGGGATTTCTATAAAGCACTTTTTTTTAGAGATTATTACTAAATGGAAAGGGCTTAATGTAAACCCTTTCCATATTTCTCCAAAATAGTTTATTTAATTGCACCACTAAATGATTCACTATAAGTTAAGTTACCCGTAATAACCTTAAATGAATAATTGCAATTGTGAGCATTGGGGTTGAACCCACCATAATGCTGGTCTCCCTGATTATGCTGGGTATTCATGTGATTGTTCCATGCATTCCACATGTTGTTTTGGTTACCCCACCAATTATTATGTTCCCCTTCCCAGCCACTATGCCAACCTTCGGGATTACTATTACAAAAATTGTGATTGTCGAGATTGTGGCCGTACTCATTATAAAAATCCTGCCCGGTAAAGCACATCATAATACTGTCGTTATTTTCATACAACATCATGTTCAAGGTCGTATCAAAATTATTTGCAAAACAATGCATGCTAATCATTGAATCGTTTAATGCTGAAACATTGAGAGTTGCAGGAACGCTTATATTTGTTTGCGAATTTTTTAATTCTCCTGAATAGGTACCGGTTACCAATTTAGATAAACTTGTGGTATCAGGATTTGTGTCAGTTTTTTTACAAGAAACTGCTAATACTGTTGCCGCGATAAGTGACAAGAAAAAAACATTTTTAATTGCTTTCATTATAAATTGTATTTAATTGTTTAAAAATTACTAATTGAATTGTTTAATTTATATTTCTGCTTTTCAATACTTCCCGTTTTAGGGTGGTATATATTTCAAATTGCAGATAAGTGATTTAGAACCGCCAATTAAGTATTTCATCATTATTGTATTGAATATGATTTATTATTCTCCATTTTCCAAACCCGTTTTCACACGGTACACCTTTTCGACATTGGAAACATAAATTAACCCATCGCCCGGATTAAGTGTACACCCGTATTCACAGATTATAGCACAAATAGTATCAACATCTTCATCCTCTGCTACAATCTCAAGTTTAGCAATTTCACTGTCGGTAACAGAAAATTTCTGCGAAACAAATGCGTTTTCATCTTGCAGTTTTCCCGTACCTTCTGCCGAAGAAAGTGTAATGTTCTCAAAACCATTGTCGATTAAATGGTGAACAATTTCATTCACTTTATTTGGTCTTACAAATGCTTTTATTTCTTTCATAATTTTATTGTTTTAATCATCATCTCCGGTTTCTTCTTTCTTCATATCAGCCAATAAATAGTAGGCTGTATTCAAAACTACCTGTGTGTTATCAGGCAACGAATTTATCAAATGTATTTCCGTATATCCATCGTCTTTCAGTCCGGGAATAACTTCGACCATTCGGAAAGCCATACTATTTTCTTCCGCATTATCTTCATTGTCGGCATGGATTTCTTCATTTGCAGGTTCGTCCTTTTCTCGTTCTTCAAGAGCCTGATTGTCCAGTATAAAAATGTATGATTTTGTCCCCTCCGTAACAATAGCATCATTGGGCAGAGCACGGGTATATTTTTCATCGGTATGCAAATGGCCAGAAATATACATTCCCGGGATAAGCCCGGAAACTTTTTCATTAATTTTTGCATGGATATGAACTGCCCTCGAATTGGCCTCAAACTCTTTTCCAATTGCAAAAACGGTTGCTGTTAGCTCTTCTCCCGGACGGTTTGAAACCGTGAAATGCACTTTTTGGCCTTCTTTTACCAGATGCACATCTTTTTCATAAACCATAAAATCGGCATGAATGGCACTATTGTCGGTTATTTCAAGGAGTATGTCTTTTGCATCAACATAAGAGCCTACTTTGATATTTACCTCATTAATAAAACCATTAATCGGGGAAAGGATACTAACTGTGTTCGAAATAATCCCTTCTTTAATTTTGGCAGGTGAAAGATTTATCAATTGCAAGCGTGATTTTAAGCCTTCATATTTTGCTTTTGCTGTGTTGTATTCCGCTTTAGCCTGTTGAAAGTCCCTGCCTGCACCGACATTGTTTTCAAAAAGTTCTTTCTGGCGTTCAAATTCCTGTTCCAAATATTCAAGCCTGTTGGCTACTTCGGCAAATTCTTCTTGCAAAACAATAAAATCGGGGTGTTCCAGCACTGCCAGCAATTGACCTTTCTTTACCCTGTCGCCATGAAACACCTTAATCTCTTTTACATTACCACCAATAACAGCTGTAACCTCGGCACTACTTGCCGGGGGTACTTCTAACTGCCCGTTTGATTTTACTACCGTGGTTAAGTTCCGCATTTGGAAAGTTCCTAATTTTAAGTTCAGGGCTTCCCGTTGGTTTTCATTTAATACAACGACACCTTCGGGTCCATGCTCTTCGTTTTCTTCGCTTTCGCTGGTCGTTTTATTTTTAGTATTGCACGACATTAAAGTGGCGATTGCAATAAACGCTATAATTATTTTTGTCTTCATCATTACTCAATTTTGTTGATTATTTACCTGTTAAATATTTTAGTTGGGCAGATAATTCATTGTACTCCGCCTGTTGCATTAAAAAATCTTGTTTTGTACGTATCGCCGCTTCAGTATTCTGAATAAATTGAACGTAGTCGATACTACCAAGACGGTACGCCAGATTGGAGGCCTGAATTTGTTCGTCGGCCAAAGGCAATGCTTCTTTTTGATAATAGTCGATAACCTGTTGCAACGTAAGGTAACGGCTAATTTGTTGATTGTACCCGGCTTTTATTTCCAGTTCCTTTTGCTCGTATTGCCGATTGGCAATTTGGAAGTCAATTTTTGAAGCTTTGGTTTTGCCCGATTGTGAAAAGAAAGCCAATGGTAAAGAGATACCTGCTTCCCAACCATAAAACCCGGAATTGCCGTCAACCGACTGCCACTTATAACCCAAGTCTAACTTTGGAAGGAAATTGGCTTTTTCCGCTTTCCATGCCGATTCTGCCACATCAATCCCGGTTGAATAATAATTCAGCAGCGGGCTTTCGCTCAATGAATCAATTTCGGAAACTATATTGAAAGCATACTGCCCCAAATCCTGTATGTTAACATCTACCGCAATCGGGTATAACAGGTATTGATTCAGAATTTGCAAGCTTGCCAAATAGTTGCTTTCAGCTTTCTTTAAATTTACCTGCAATTCTTTGTACTTAGCCGAAGCGGAAAGGTATTCAATTTTAGAAGTAGCTTGGGTTTTGTACCTCAATTCCGCAGCTTTCTGAAAGTCGGCGTACAAAGTGTCGAGTTCTTTAAAAAGCTGCCATTGTTGTTTGGCATGTACAGCATTGTACCATGCGATACTAACATCACGGGTTAACGAATATTCGGTAAGGTTCTGCCCCGAAATAGCTTGTTGGGTGCGTGCATTTGCTAACTTGCTTTTTGCCGGAATACCAAAAATATCGATATCCGACTGACCAATCCCAATTCTGTTTTGAATACCGGGCGCACCGTTTCCCACTTCTTCTTTACCCGTGTAAATAGAGGTTGTACCCAATTGGTAAGCCGTTGCTTTTAAAGCTTCCTGTTTGTCAACTTCCAATTGGGCTGCCTTGATTGTCGGATAATTTTCTTTTGCCCTTTCAATGACTTGTGGCAATGTTAGGGAAGAATCTTGCGCATTGGCATTTCCTGAAATCCCCAAACCTGCCATTATAAAAAGGACAGAAAATACACCCATTGCCGGTTTAGGCAACTTTATTTTTTTAACTCCCGATTCAACAAACTTATAGAGAATGGGCAGCACAATAAGCGTTAGCAAAGTTGATGTAAGCATTCCACCAATGACCACAGTAGCCAGAGGACGTTGTACTTCGGCACCTGCCGACATTGAAACTGCCATAGGCAAAAAGCCCAAAATATCGGTTGAAGCGGTCAATAAAATTGGCCGGATACGCCGGATAGAACCTTTTTTAATGATGTCGTTTATATGAAGTTTGCCTTCTGCTTTTAATTCATTAAACCCGCTAATCAATACCAAACCATTAAGTACCGCAACGCCGAACAGGACGATAAACCCAACCCCGGCAGAAATGCTAAATGGCATATCCCGCAAATAGAGCGAAAATATACCCCCAACAGCAGCGAAGGGAACGGCTACATAAATCATGAGGGTTTGTTTAAACGATTTCACGGCAAAAAATACCAGCATAAAAATTAACGCCAAAGCAAGCGGAACTACAAGGGATAAACGTTTTGATGCCCTTTCGAGATTTTCAAAAGCACCGCCATACCTGATATAATAGCCCGTTGGCAGTTCCAGTTTTTCATCTAAAACAGATTGGATTTCTTCCACAAGCGATTTCACATCCCTGCCAGCAACATTAATACCTACGTAGGTTCTACGGTTGGTGTTGTCGCGGCTAATTTGCATCGGCCCCGGCTGGTAACTTATTTCAGCTACTTCTTTTAAGGGAATTTGATTACCATCGGGAAGATTAACAAATAAATTCCTGATATCGTCAATACTTGTGCGGTGTTCTTCGTCCAATCGCACAACAAGGT
>DASQBW010000218.1:0-13465 GCA_035635015.1 Draconibacterium sp.
CCTCAATCTTACATAATTGTATTGCCCGTCTTTGAAAGCATCAAATACATCAACAGGTTGATGTTAAAGATCTTGAATTATGGTCACCGGAAAATCCCAAATTATACACGGTAACACTTGAAGCCGGAAGCGATAAAGTTGATGACGAAATTGGTTTCAGAACCATAGAAGCCATTGGAAAACAACTTCTTTTAAATGGTGAGCCTATCTTTTTAAGAGGTATTTGCCTGCACGATGAGAATCCGCTCCGCGAAAACCGTGCAAATTCAATTGAAGATGCAAAACTCGTATTAGGATGGGCGAAGGAGCTGGAGTGCAATTTTATGCGTTTGGCGCATTATCCGCATCAGGAAAATATCGTTCGTTTGGCTGATAAAATGGGAATCTTATTGTGGGAAGAACTGCCTTTGTACTGGGGAATTCAGTGGGAAAATCCTGAAGTTCTCAAAAAAGCCAAAGCACAATTTACCGAACTTATTAATCGCGATTTCAACCGGGCCAGCTCCATAATCTGGTCCATTGCCAACGAAACGGCATCTGTTCCTTCCCGTAATGCATTTTTGGGTGATTTAGCGGATTATATCCGGACAATTGACGATACACGGTTGATTTCGGCAGCTGTTAAAAAAGATCAGGAAATTGATGGCGCTCCCGAGAGTGTTTACACCTATAATGATCCTCTGATAGGAAAACTCGACATCATCAGTTTTAACGAATACCTGGGCTGGTACGGTGGATTCCCTGATGAATGCAGAACAAAATCGTTTGAGATGGGATATGAAAAACCGGTTATAGTAAGTGAGTTTGGTGGTGGCGCATTAAAAGGTTTTCACGGTGACAGTCTGACCCGCTGGAGTGAAGAATTTCAGGAATACCTGTATAAAGAAAGCATAAACATGTTTGACAAGATTGAAGGGCTGGCCGGAATGACTCCCTGGATTTTGGTCGATTTCAAGTCGCCGTTAAGACAATTGCATGGTGTTCAGGATGGATGGAACAGAAAGGGACTGATTTCAGAAAAAGGTGAGAAGAAAAAAGCATTTTTTGTATTGCGCGACTATTATAAAACGAAATAGCCAACAGCAGTTAGGAGAAATCAAAATACCGCTTTCTATGGCGGTATTTTGAATTTACGCACCTCCAAATCAGATAATAATGATGCTCTACACTCCTAATTAGATATTGATTCGGTTTTTATTTCAGAAATGAAAATATAATTTTAGAGTATGTTAAAATTCTTGATTCTTCTATTTGTTATAGCTGCAACAGGTCTTAATCTTCAGGCGCAAAACGAAGATGAATTTATGATTGGTGCCGACCTTTCGCTAGTAAAAAAAACACTCGAATATGGCGGCACTTATTACGTTAACAATCAACCTGTTGATGTATTTGATGCTTTCAAAGACGGGCAATACAATTATGTAAGATTGAGGCTATTTCATTCGCCAAATGGTGTTGGTCCCGTTGTAAATTCGTTAGACTACACCATTGACCTGGCAAAAACAGCAAAAGCCAAAGGATTTAAATTATTGCTTGATTTTCATTACAGCGATACCTGGGCCGATCCGGGGCAACAAACAAAACCGCTAGCCTGGAAAGATCTTGATTTTAGTACACTTTCAGACAGCATCTATCAGTACACAAAATATGTATTAAACAAATTTCACGCGGAAGGGATAACTCCCGATATGGTACAAACCGGCAACGAGATCCATCACGGTTTTTTGTGGCCCGAAGGTAAGGCATGGAATAATGGACAGCCCAACTATAAAAACTTTACAACTTTGCTCAAATCTGCCATCAAAGGTGTGCACGATTCTCAGGATGGAAGCAACATTCCGGTTATGCTGCATGCTGCAACAGGAGGTTCTTATGCCAATTCAGTCGGATTTATCGACAGTATGGAACAATACGATGTGGCTTTTGATCTGCTGGGATTAAGTTATTATCCTTGCTGGCATGGTACTCTGGCCGATTTGGAAAACAATATCAGTTTATTATCAGCCAAATACAACTATAACATTGTAGTTGTTGAAACCGGTTATCAGGGCGACGGCACTCCCCCTGATTATTGTGTGCTGCAAGATGAAGAAATGCCCTTTCCCCCAACCCAGCAAGGCCAGTACGACTTTCTTCAGGCACTTTATAAACTGTTGATAGAATACGAGCAGGTAAAAGGATTGTTTTATTGGGGCGGCGAACGCATTTATGCCGGAGATTTAGGAGGGAGCTGGTCATCATTGTTTCAGTGGCAGGGGAATGCCCGCAAAGCAATACATGCGTTTGAAACGATAACATCGGCGAATGAATATGAAACACCCAAAAACAACCTGATTATTTATAATCCCGGAACAAACCGGATAAAAATAGATTATGTATTAGACGAAAAGATGAGTTATACTCTGTCGATATTTGATTTGATGGGAAGACAGCTGAGGCGCTACGAAGTAAATAAAAATGATCCCAATATTGAACTGGACCTGCGATTATCAGGAATTTATGTGATCCGGTTTTCGAAGAATAACAGGATGATACAATCTGAAAAAAAATATTTCAATTAATACGCCGAATCAGAGTACTAATTTGAAACCTCATTATGAATGTCATATTAAGCATTGGGCTTTTAATTTTTACAGGGTATATTTTTGGCGAACTTGCCGAGAAGATAAAACTACCTAAAATTTCGGGCTATATACTGGCGGGTATTCTCTTAAATCCTGATTTACTGGGAATCATGTCCGTTCAGTTTGTGGAGCATACCGATCCGATTTTATCCATATCATTGGCTTTTATTACTTTTTCCATTGGAGGTTCATTGTCGGCTAAAAAACTGCGGACTACAGGTAAAGCAGTACTATCTTTAACCCTTTTGGAATCGTTATTTGCATTTCTCATTGTATTCATTTTTATGTTTGTAACACTCCGGTTCTTTATTCATATTTTTCAGTCGGTATATGTCGATATTGCCATAAGTCTTGTACTGGCATCGTTGGCAGCCCCCACTGATCCATCGGCTACGCTGGCTGTAATCCACGAATATAAAGCCAAAGGAGAAGTCAGTTCAACGATGCTCGAGATAGCAGCTTTTGACGACATTGTTGGTATTGTTATTTACACCCTGGTAACTGCATTTGCCGCGTTCTTTTTAGGCAATACCAATATCGAAATTGGCAATACACTTTTGGGACTTGGAAAAAATGTTGGCGGTGCAATTTTAATCGGCGGAATCGTTGGTCTCATATTTCAATTCAGCATAAAACTGTTTGAAAAGCAGGCTGAAGGTACGCTAATTGTGCTAACTTTTGGATTGATTCTGTTAAGCTATGGCATCTCCGAATATTTTGCATTTGAGTCGTTGCTGTCGACGATAATACTCGGTGCCGTTGTTGCCAATTATAATCCTCTGGCCGATAAAATATTAAAGCTAATCGAACGCTATACTGATGAACTAATATTTGTGATATTTTTTACCCTGTCGGGATTACACTTACAACTGTCTTCTATTTCGGGCAGCTACATGCTGATTATTATTTATATTGTGGCGCGAGCTATTGGTAAATTTTCAGGCATCTACACGGGTTCGCTTTTCTTCACAACAAGTCCGAAAGTAAAAAAATACACTGCCGGAGGTTTAATTCCCCAGGGAGGTATAGTTATCGGGCTTGCACTTTTACTTACAAAAGACCCGGTATTTAAGGATAGTGGCTCGATGATTATTGGAGTAGTGATAGGTGCTGCATTAATCCATGAGATAATTGGACCTGTTGCATCCCGGCTTTCGCTAAAAAAGGCCGGAGAACTGAATTAATTTACACCCAGTAATAGCTTCATTAATTTGTCTTGAGAAACTGGCTGAATTATTATTCTTGGATTCACGCTGAACTCAATTCAAATGATCATAAGCATCGATCTTTAATCAGCGGGCCATCTTGTTCAATTAAAATCTTTTAAATCCAATATGCTGAATTCAATGATTTAACTCATCATTTAAACACAAGATTGTTCTTTTGCCGTTTAAAATTATACATTTATCGCCCAATAGAAATTGTAATTTGATCTGGTAGTTTTGAACCTGAAAAATTAAAACAACTATGCTCTATTCTGTTATCGAACTACTTGTTATGCTCAATCCTTTCGCGCTGTTCCTATACCTGGAACCGATACGAAAAGACCTGAATCACAAGCAATTCACCTCAGTTATTATTAAGGCAACCCTTATTTCATTGCTCGTTTGTTATTTATTCTTCTTCTCGGGAGAATTTCTGTTTAAGCGGGTTTTTATGATCGACTTCGAATCGTTCCGAATTTTTGGAGGAATTATTATTTTCTCGTTTGCTTACTTTTTTATTGTCAAAGGACAACGGGCATTGATAATGATAAAGGAAAATCTTGACGATTTAGCTTCTGAAATTGCCCTTCCTTTTATGGTTGGTGCCGGAACGATATCATTGAGTATTCTTAACTCGTACAGACATACCAAATGGATTGGAATTCTGGTATTGCTGGGTGCATTTGCACTCAACCTGCTTACCATTTTATTGCTAAAAAAAATGCGCGATGCTTTGGAAGGGAAAAGGCTAAAAACCGCTTACGACAAGAATATGGAAGTTTTGCTGCGGTTAAACGGCTTCTTTATCGGCGCCATTGGAATTAACATGATCCTTACCGGGATTAAAAGAATGTTTGATATTGGGATTTCGTAAGTGAGTTCGATTTTACGTTTCGATATGCCGGTCATTTTTCCTGTTTCTATAATAACAGTTCAGTGACACGGAATAAATAGTAATTTTTGTACAAACCGCTTTGCCTCGAAAACTATCCATAAAAAAAGCCACTCAAAAGAGCGGCTTTTCCAATTATGATCATATTGATTATTTCTGCTCGTCAGCATTCATTTCGAGCAACTTGTCAGCCATAGCATCGGCCAGTTTTATCAGTTCTTCCTGTGTTTGAACTTTCATATTGCCTTTTTCTTCAATAGGTTCATAAACCATCTCCCATTTAATTTTTTCGGCAAAAGTTTTCAGGTTTTTAACACCGCCACCATTCCACGAGTAGTTACCAAAAATTCCGAGCAGGTGGTTTTTAGGCGCCATGTGTTCAACGGTAGTCAGCAGTGTTTCAACATTGGGGAACATAGCATTGTTATAGGCCGCACTTCCAACAATAAATCCTTTGTACTTGAAAATATCGTTGATTATATAAGATGAGTGTGTTTTTGAAGCATCGTAAACGCGGATATTTTTGATGCCACGTACCGCAATTTGGCGCGCAATGGTTTCGGCCATTTTTTTGGTGTTCCCATACATCGATCCGTATACAATAACAACTCCACAATCTAAGTCGTACGAGCTCCATTTATTATAGCGTTTTAATATCCAGTTTAAATCGCTTCGCCAGATTGGGCCGTGTGTTGCTGCAATCATTTTAATATCTATCCCGGCCAGTTTTTTAATGGCGCGCTGTGTATGCGGACAATATTTTCCAACAATGTTGGTAAAGTAGCGCATCACTTCAACTTCGTAGAAATCCAGATTGATCTCGTCGTCGAAAATGCCTCCGTCCATAGTTCCATAACTTCCAAAAGCATCGCCCGAGAAAAGGATCTTATTGGTTTCTTCGTAAGTCACCATTGTTTCGGGCCAGTGTACCATCGGTATCATCTGGAACTGTAGTTTGCGTTTTCCTAGGTCGAGTACATGGTTATCGTGTACAACATGCACTTTTTCCGGGTTCATGTAAAAGGCTTCTACAAAACCAAAAGTCTTTTTATTCCCTACAAGTGTAATATTCGGGTAACGGTGTACAATGGCCTTTAAAGCTCCCGAGTGGTCGGGTTCCATGTGATTAATAATGAGGTAATCAACCTCTCGTTCACCAATAATTTCTTCAATGGCATCAAGATAATCATCTATAAACGCACGCTCTACGGTATCAATAAGTGCAATTTTCTCATCAACAATTAAATAACTGTTGTATGAAACCCCATGTGGGATTGGCCATATATTTTCGAACAGATGAGTTCTCCTGTCATTAAATCCCAAATAATAAATATCTTCTGCAAGATTTACTTGTAGCATAATTTTCAGTTTTATAAATCAATTTTCGATGCTTACAAAATTAAGCAATTTCAGTTGCCAGCGTACAATTTTGTTTTGTGTTCCCCTTATTTAGAGCTTGGGTTAAGTGAATGTTAGCTGAAACAAGAAAGATGATAAGATTTGAGTTGGTGGGATATGAAATTATACAGCATTGAGAAACTGTTGAATTGCGATATTTGCAGATGGATACAGGATAACGGATGCTTGCAAACAAGCAATAAAAAGTTTAACCTGCAACAAACAACCTGCATTCAAAACTCAACTCTAAGCTTCGACTAACTCTGCACCTTCTTTGAGGTACTTTGTGGTAAAAAATTGAAAGAATTTTATCTTTGAAACGTAATTACGAATATTAAACTATGTCGATCGATCAGAAAAGCCGCGCCATGACCTTTCCCCGTATTGGGAAATTTATTATTATTTTCTTTGCAATTGCCTTTATTTTTGCGGGGGCTCGGGGTTATCAGTTATACCGTTATATTTTCGAGGAAAATGTTAAAATAGATTATGTACTACTAATCACCGAGGAAGATGATTTAAAATCGATTACCAGGAAACTGGAAAACGACCAGGTTTTAACTAATCTGAAGGCATTTAAATGGGTGGCTAAAAAGAAAAAGTATGCTGATTATATCCGCCCGGGGCGTTACGAAATAAAGAAAGGAATGACCACCAACGAACTGGTTAATATGCTTCGTAGCGGTGCACAGGCTCCGGTAGACATCACTTTTAACAATGTGCGGTTTAAAGAAGAACTGGCCGGGAAAGTAAGTAAATACATCAAAGCAGATTCCACTTCCCTGCTTAAGCTTTTCTCTGATGAAGAACAAATTCAGGACTGGGGATTTACTGAAGAAAATTATCGTGCCATGTTCATACCAAATACGTATGAAATGTATTGGACCACATCGGCAGAAGAATTTGCAGAACGAATGAAAACAGAGTACGACCGGTTTTGGAACGACACCAGAACAAAACAGGCGAAGAAAATGGAACTCACACCGCAGCAGGTAGTTACTCTGGCATCCATTGTGCAATCAGAAACAATAAAGCCTGACGAACTAAAAATTGTAGCAGGCTTATATTACAACCGTTTGCAAAAAGGTATTTTGCTTCAAGCTGATCCGACAGTAAAATATGCGGTTGGCGATTATTCAATTCAGCGCGTTTTAAACGAGCACCTCGAAACAGACTCGCCATACAACACATACAAATATGCAGGATTGCCACCGGGCCCAATATGTTTTCCAGAAATTACTTCGATTGATGCTGTATTAAATTACGAGGATCACAACTACCTGTATATGTGCGCCCGCGAGGACTTTTCGGGCTACCACAATTTTGCACAAACGCTAACACAACACAACATCAACGCAAAAAAATACCGGGACGCACTGAATGAAAGACGTATTTATAAGTAACGACATCCGGAGTTGTTACTTGTTATGCATATTGAATGTGAAATAAATTCCGTTATTTTTATAGTCTGTCTGGTTCTACATAAATAATTAAACCATAATACCATGAGAAAGCTAATCATCCTGGTTTTTATCTTGTTTACCTCTACACTTTTTGCTCAAAATAATATATGGGAAGATCCCACTTATATTGGAAGAAACAAACTCCCGGCACGGGCAACGTCCTATTCGTATGCATCTGCCGATGATGCATTAGAAGGCAACCGGGATAATTCGAGAATGATTTCGCTAAACGGTACATGGAAGTTTAATTTTGTTGAACGTTCGGAAGATCGTCCGGTAGATTTCTACAAACAAGACGTTTCGGGGTGGAATGATATTGATGTGCCATCAAATTGGGAAATGCAAGGTTATGGCCAGCCCATATACCGAAATTCAGGATATACCTTTGGAGATGTTGATAATCGTTTTGCGGTAAATCCTCCTTTTATTACTCGCGACAACCCGGTAGGTTCATATGCGCGAACTTTTACCATCCCGGAAGACTGGAGCGATAAAAAAATTATTTTGCATTTTGGCGGCGTAAGTTCAGCCATGTATGTTTATGTAAACGAAAAACAGGTTGGTTACAGTCAGGACAGTCGATTACCGGCCGAATTCGATATTACCGAATTTGTAAAATCGGGTGAAAACAAATTGGCAGTTCAGGTATTCCGCTGGAGCGATGGCAGTTACCTCGAAGATCAGGACCATTGGCGAATGAGCGGTATCCATCGCGAAGTGATGCTTTTAGCCCAACCCAAAGTAGCTATTGAAGACTTTTTTGTACGCACACGTTTAGCTGCCAACTATCAGGATGCATTACTTCAGATAAGGCCAACAGTAACGCGGGGAGCAACGATTGACACCGAAGGATGGACACTGGAAGCAGAACTGTATTCTCCCAATAACAATACTATTTTTGAGAAACCCCTCACAACAAATGTCAATTCCATTTTAAACGAAAGATACCCACATCGCGACAATGTCTATTTTGGTTTAATGGAA
Organism: Draconibacterium sp.; assembly: GCA_035635015.1. GTDB lineage: Bacteria > Bacteroidota > Bacteroidia > Bacteroidales > Prolixibacteraceae > Draconibacterium. The sequence goes on from DASQBW010000218.1 coordinate 8,567, forward strand.
GAAAAAATTACCAGCCCCGAATTATGGTCAGCTGAAAAACCATCGCTTTATACGCTGGTCCTTTCATTGAAAGATGCAGAAGGAAATATTGTTGAGGCACGTTCTGCAAAAATCGGTTTTCGTGAAGTGGAAACAAAAAACGGGCAACTCTACGTAAATGGTAAATCCATAAAATTATATGGTGTTAATCGTCACGACCACGATCACGAACGTGGCAAATCGGTAACACGCGAAGACATGGAAAATGATGTACTGCTGATGAAGCGCTTCAACTTTAATGCGGTACGTACGAGCCACTACCCTAACGATCCGTATTTTTATGATATGTGCGACAAGTATGGGCTTTATGTTATTGATGAAGCCAACATCGAATCCCATGGATTGGGGGGCTACTTCACCAATCAATCAGAATGGCATATGGCCTTTCTGGGCCGTGTTGTTCGGATGGTAGAACGCGATAAGAACCATCCTTCCATTATTAGTTGGTCACTGGGAAATGAATCGGGAACCGGACCTAATCACGCAGCCGCTTCCGGTTGGGTGAAAAATTTCGATCCTACAAGGTTTGTTCATTACGAAGGAGCCCAGGGGAGTCCCGAACATGTAGACTATATCGCTTATGGCACACCCGAATATCAAAATCTTGGAAGAACAGCTAACCCAACTGATCCTGATTATGTGGATGTAATCAGCCGAATGTATCCAAGTCTTGAAGACCTTGAAAAACTGGCAAGAAGCCCTTATATCAGCCGCCCGATTATGGAGTGCGAATATGCCCACGCAATGGGAAATTCGCTTGGCAATTTTCAGGAATATTGGGATCTGATGCATAGCTACCCAAACCTGATCGGTGGTTTTATCTGGGACTGGATCGACCAGGGTATACTTAAAACCGATGCCAACGGGAACGAATCTTTTGCATATGGAGGCGACTTTGGCGATCAACCCAATGACAACAATTTCTGTATGAACGGAATAATTGCTTCCAACCGGACTCCAAAACCTCAAACGTGGGAAGCCAAATATGTAATGCAACGACTGCAATTTACACCGGTTAACCTTGAAAAAGGTCTTGTTCGAATGCTTAGCCGTTTCAACTTTACGAACCTGGCAGAATATGATGTAAGCTGGACTTTAAGTGAAGATGCTACAGAAATTCAATCAGGAAAACTAGCGGATCTAAACCTGAATCCAGGAGAAAGTAAAGTTGTTGAAATTCCTTTTAAAGAATTCAGCACCAAAGCAAATGCCGAGTATTGGTTACGCATCAGCGTTCAGTTAAAAGAGGATAAAAACTGGGCAAAAGCTGGGCACGAACTGGCAAAACAACAGTTCAGGCTTCCGATTGAAACCGCCGAATCAATAAAAAAACAAACCAAACTGGCTAATCCTGTATTTAGCGAAACAGATGAACTTATTGTTGTTACCAGTAAAGATTTTAAAGCCGAAATCAGTAAAACAAGCGGACTGATTGTTAGTTACACAAATAACGGAGAACAACTGATAAAATCGGCCTTGGAACCTTATTTCTGGCGTCCGTTAACTGATAACGACGAACGTGGATGGAGAGCTCAACAACTACTTTCAGTATGGGAAAATCTTCCCGAAAACCTCACTCTAAACAGCTTGGATGCTGATGCCTCCACACTGAGTGTTCACACCAACCTCATCTATCAGAACCTAGCACTGAAACTTGCTTACACTTTTGAAAACGATGGTACAGTTGGTGTTGATTTTGATCTTTCTATACCGGAAAATATGCCGGAGCCTATTCGTATAGGAATGACAATGGGTGTGTCGACCAACCTGCAACAAATGAGTTTCTATGGTAAAGGTCCTTTTGAAAATTATTCAGACAGAAACCGCGCTGCAGAAATTGATATTTATGCAGCAACTGTAGATGACTTTTATTACAATTACACCAAACCGCAAGAAAGCAGTAACCATAGCGAGGTACGCTGGCTCGCACTTACAAACAACAGGAACTCAGGTTTAATGGTTGTTGGAGGGACTCCGCTTCAAACTTCTGTCTGGCCATATATTGCTGAGAACATTCGCGAAGCCCAGCACCCCACCGAACTGGAAAAAGCTGACAGGGTAACGGTAAACATTAGTCACAAAATGGCAGGTATTGGAGGTAACGACTCGTGGACAATAAATGCACGCCCAATTGATAAATACCGGCTGTTAGATAAAACTTATAACTACAAGTTTAAACTTGTTCCGGTAACAAACGCAAAAAACTTACAGGAAATTTACCGCTATTCAAAATAGCTAAAACAGCATACGTAAAGAATTACGAAAAAGGACAATGAGAACAATTTTCATTGTCCTTTTTTATTGACTTGTACTGCTTTATTCATTCGAGAAGTGGAAAGTACAAAGTATACTAAAAAGCAGGCTATTGAATATAAATACCTAATTTTGAACAAAGCATGAACCTTATGAGTTATTTGTCTATAAATAACTTGCTATGAAACTAATAAAGAAAGAACAAATTAGCCAGGAGGTTTTCGACCTTTATGATGCCTATGCCCACAATCGTATCAATCGCAGAAAATTTGCAGAACGCCTTTCTGCATATGCAGTAGGAGGATTAACTGTTTCGTCGCTCATGAGTTTCGTAATGCCGAACTATCAGGATAATATTCAGATAAAAACTGATGATTCGAGGTTAGATACAGAAACCATTTCTTACGACTCGCCAAAAGGAGGAGGGAAAATCAGTGGGCAGTTGTCAAGACCGGCAGGCAACTCAAAAAAACTGCCCGGAGTTGTTGTTGTTCACGAGAACCGGGGATTAAATCCTCACATTGCCGATGTCGGAAGACGAGCAGCACTGGCAGGATTTATTTCGGTATCGCCTGACGCGCTTAGTCCACTGGGAGGTTATCCCGGAAACGATGATGATGGCCGCACAATGCAACGCGAACGCGATGGGGATGAAATGCTGGAAGATTTTATTGCCGCATTTGATTACCTGAAAAACCACCCGGAATGTGACGGCAATATCGGTGTGGTTGGCTTTTGTTTTGGAGGATCCATCTCAAATATGATGGCAGTTAAAGTGCCTGATCTAAAAGCTGCTGTACCTTTTTATGGCGGTCAACCCACGGAAGAAGAAGCCAAACAAATTAATGCACCACTCCTGTTACATTATGCGGAACTGGATACACGCGTAAATGCAGGATGGCCCGACTACGAGGCTGCACTGAAAAAATACAACAAAGAATACACGGCACACATGTATCCGGGAGTAAACCACGGATTTCATAATGATACTACGCCACGATATGATGAAGCTGCAGCGAAACTTGCCTGGAGTCGCACTATCGATTTCTTTAAAGAAAAACTGGTGTAAGAATTTCTTGCTTTCCTTCCGAGCTAAAATCCAGAAATAAGGTTTTATCAATTAAAGAATTGAATTAGATCGATTTTTAGATTTATGGAAGATTAAAGCACGAAGTAATAAGCTCATAGGTTTTACTCACGATGCTTCGGTTGGGATATATTGATCAGCATAGCTGTTCTAAACTTTACCCCTATTCTTCATCCAACTCTACATAAAGTTGTGTTGCTTCAACTTTTGTTACCACAATCTTTTCATCTTTATCAATGAAGCCTGTAATTGCGACAGCATCGTAAACTTCGCCGTCAATGTTTATTTTCCCACCGGGCCGTAACACCGTTTGCGCAGTTCCCTTTCTTCCTTTTAAGTCAAAAAGTTTGGTTTCCACACTAACAAAACCTTCATTAACATGCTGAACGGTATTCAACGCAAAGTTTTTAAATACTCCATGTTGAGCCGTAAACATTTTCTTCCCAAGGTAAAGCGACAGCATAAATCCTCCAAAGATCCCGATCACAACAGTGGCAATTGCTTTTCCAATCCTTTCCATCTGAACACCCTCAAAATCAAAATTCACATTGTCGATCAAACTTAAAACCAATCCGATAAAAACAAATGTAATTCCCAGGGCTCCGGCAAAACCAAAGCCCGGGATCACAAATATTTCCACCGCAATCAGTATCAGCCCGACAATAAACAGGGCAATTTCCCAGTGTTCGGCCAGTCCTTCGAGGTAAAGTGGCATAAAATAAAGCAGGGCAGCCAAAATTGCTATTCCCAACGGAAATCCAATTCCCGGCGACTGCATCTCGAAATAAATACCACCCACAATCGCCATAATCAGCAATCCTGAAACCATCGGGTACACTAAAAAGCCAATAATCTTCTCAATAAAAGTAGGTTCGTATTCAAACAGCTCATAATCATTAATGCCAACCTGCTGCAACACTTCATTTATGTTTTCAGCAGTTCCTTCGCAAAAACCATTTTCAATCGCCTCCGAAGGTGTAAACGTAAGCACTTGTCCTGTGTCCGAAACGCCTTCAACAAAAATGCGTTCATCAACCATGGCTTCGGCTATTTGAGGATTTCGAAACCAATCAACTATTGTATCACCACTGGCTGTAATCGTAGTGTCTTTTCCATGTGCTTCGGCAGTTGCCCGCATGGTAGACCGCATGTAACTCTGGTATTTATCGGGCATAGCTGCACCGGTTTGATTTACTACGGTTGCCGCGCCTATACTTCCACCGGGGCGCATGTAAATTCCGTCGCAGGCTATTGAAATTAAAGCCCCTGCCGATGCCCCATTATTATCGATAAACACATAAACCGGAATTTTACTTTGTAGAATTCGCGTACGTATTGAATCGGCATCAACAACAGTTCCGCCGTAAGTATTCATATGAATCAGGAACACATCAGCTTTTAATGAGTCGGCTTCCGTAAAAGCCTGGCTCACCTGTCGTCGTGTGCCCGGAGTAATTTCGGATTTGATATTCAGAAGAAAGACTTTTTTCTTGTTGGCCTCCTGTGCAAATGCAGCTAAA
>DASQBW010000219.1:0-4952 GCA_035635015.1 Draconibacterium sp.
ACTGCTGATCGGTCATTTTTCAAGCCGTTTTAAAAATCTGGAAAACTTTAAAACCGAAGCCCGGGAAGTTTTTAAGAATACAGAATTGGCAATAGAAGGAAAGAAATACGTAATCTAAACAACTTCTTCCCCGTCAAAAAATCCTTTATCGAAATTTACCAAGTATAATTTTTCGGTTGGACGTGTAAATGCCGTGTATAACCAACGGTAATATTCTGTGTCCAACATGTCTTCCACGAGGTATCCGTGATCTACAAAAACAGCCTTCCACTGCCCACCCTGTGCTTTATGACAAGTTAATGCGTATGCATATTTAACCTGCAACGCGTTGAAATAAGGATTCTGCTTGATTTTTTCCCAGCGCTCTTTTTTGTTTCGGATATCCAGGTAGTCTTCTGAAACGGCATTAAATAACTCGCGGTTTCGCTCGTACGAAAAAGATGCTGTTTCAATACTCAGTGTTTCCAGGAAGATTTTACAATCCAGTTCTACATCCTCGTAATCCACAAAGCGCAAACACACATCGGCAAAACGAAAACCATACAATTCTTCATATCCGTAAATCGAAATTATCTCTGCAATATCGCCATTGGCAATAAAATCCAGCCTAGTATCTTCATTGTTCCAGAAATAATTATTCTTAACTACCATCACCAAATCGCCCCGTTCAATTTCATTCTCCTTATATAAAATTGAACCACGTATTCCTTTATTAAAAAGATTGGCACGTTTGTTCGACCGGGTAATCACTGTGGTATCGAAAAAGCCATATATATCGTAACACGACGAAATTGTTTCAATCAAATCTCCTCCAGAGATACGTTCAATATCAGGAAATTTTTTAGTTTCTATCGGGAAAAAACCTTCGTAATGCTGATCAGCAATAAGGTTTCGAATTTCAGTTGCATTGGCCAGAACACCTGAACCTTCAGCCTGACGTACAACTTCTTTCAATTCGACTTCAGTTACTGTAAACCCATATTGCTCCAAACTTAAAACTTCAAGCGCCGGACTAATATTTAATCCTACCGGTGGCAACTGGGCTGTGTCGCCCACCAAAATAAGATGACAATTCTCGCCCGAATATACGTACTGAAGCAGATCATCAAGCAAACGCCCGCTGCCAAAAACAGCGTTCTCACTCATTTCGTTCGAAATCATCGAAGCCTCGTCAACAATGAAGTAGGTATTCTTATACAAATTTTTATCCAACACAAAACGCCCCATTCCATCCGATGCTGATTGTTGTCGATATATTTTTTTATGGATGGTAAACGCCGACATTCCGGAGTATGATGCCATCACTTTTGCCGCACGTCCGGTTGGAGCCATTAAAATGGAACGAATTTTGAGGGAGAGCAAACATTGTGTCAAGGAGTAAAGCATGGTAGTTTTTCCTGTTCCGGCATAACCTTTTATCAACATTATCCGGTCGGGCTCAGCACCGGTAATAAATTCGGCCAAATTGTCGATTAAACGAGCTTGACAATTTGTTGGCGGAAAACCAAGTTTTTGGGTCAATATGGCTTTTAAGTGATTTTTGATCATACTAGCTAAATTAACACAGGCTAAAAGAAGCTAATTTATTTTTTTTTTTAAATTTGCAGGCAAACGAAAAATGAACTTATAAAATAATAAAAATGAGAACCGTAATTCAGATTGTACTATTTCTTGTAGCCGTTGTGCTTACCTATTTTATTTATAAAAGTATCCAGCGCCCGATAGAATTTGACAAGGCAAAACAAGAACGCTATGATGCAACAGTTGCAAAGTTAAAAGATATCCGCAAAGCTCAATTAGCCTATAAAGATGTATATACAACATTTACCGGCAGCTGGGATACACTGATTAATTTTGTAACTCATGATTCAATAAGAAATGTTAGAGCAATCGGAGAGCTGACTGATAGTATGATCGAAGCTAAAATCACTGAAAAGAAAGCGATTGAAATGGGACTCATTATACGTGACACCATTAAGGAGAGCGTAATTGATGCACTTTTTGGTGGCAACTACGATGCTAACAGTCTGCGCTACATTCCGGTTCCTGGAGAGCTTACCGAATTTCATTTGGGAGCAACAATTATTACTACTGGCTCAGGAATTAAAGTTCCAGTTTTTGAAGCAAAAGCACATAACAATGTTGTGTACAGAAGCCTAGATCGCCAATTGGTTATTAACCTTAACGACCAGGCCAGAACAAATGAAAAATATCCCGGATTAAAAGTTGGATCGTTGGTTGAAGCAAACAATAATGCGGGTAACTGGGAATAAACCATGCATGAATTTGTAGACGAAACCTTTCAAACGGTTAACACCGGTAAAAGAATATTATCCATTCAGGCTAGCCTGAATGGATTTTCTTTTTCTATTGTTTGCCCGGAACAAAAAAAACTACTCTTTTTTAAGACTATAACGCTAAAAATAAGTAATGAGAACTTATTGGCACGACATTTTGAAGCTTTATCTGCAGAAGAAACCTTGTTTCAAAATACCTTTAAAAAGATATTTCTCGTCTACCATTCACAAAATTTTACATTAATTCCCGAACAGTTTTACCAAAATCAAATTAATAAAGTTGTTACTCCCCTTCTTTTTGAGCAGAACGAGCAGGCTAACTGGATCAATAACAAGCTTTCCGGTATTGACGGAACGTTACTCTTTTCTATACCAGAAGGTTTTAAGCAGGCGATAAAAAAACTTTTACCTTCAGCACAAATTATACATCCCATCTACCGAATTATTGAACAAAGCAGTATTTTGGAAGCCAGCTTTACACTTTTTCTCCTTTTCGATTCCGATCATTTTTCGTTGGCACTTTTCAGTCAAAAAGAATTGAAACTGATTAATAATTTCAGTTTTAAACACCCCAACGACATCGTTTACTTTGTACTCACAGTTTTGCGCCAGTATAGTATTTCAGCCAAAGATATTACCATACTTTATGCAGGAAATACAAAAGCGCACCCAGGAATAGAAGAATTGCTGCAAAAGTATTTTCCACAATTAGCAGCAATAAACACCGGTATTGCAATACCACCAGTTATCGACAAGGCACTTATCACAAAAAACATTAGTCTATTTTTGTAATTCATATGAGAATTATCGGAGGCACATTTAAAGGAAGAATTTTTCATCCGGGCAAGAAATTCAAAGCCCGGCCAACAACCGATGTTGCAAAAGAAGGCTTGTTTAACATTCTTGAAAACCGTTATGATTTTTCAACGAAAAATATTCTCGACCTTTTTTCAGGAACCGGAAGTATGGGCTATGAGTTTATAAGCAGGGGATGTTTGTCGGCTACTTTAATAGAAAGTAACTTTAACCACTACCGGTTTATACTTGAAGTTTTAAAGACTCTAAAAATAGAAAATGTAAAAGTCTATAAGGCTGATGTGTTTAAGTTTGTAAAAAAAACAAAAGACAGCTTCAATATTATTTTTGCCGATCCCCCATTTGATCATCCTCATTTTAATGAGATTCCAGATAGCGTTCTTAACGCTGACTTGTTAGCCCGGGAAGGACTCTTTATTCTTGAACATCCAAAAGAATTTAGCTTTTCATCTCATAAATACTTTAAAGAGCTCAGAACCTATGGAAAAGTAAACTTCAGTTTTTTTGAAAAATAAAAGCTCTCACCAATCATGATAAGAGCTTTGTTTAACTAAAAAACAAATAAAATATAACTATTCTACTTTCCTTTTAATACTGCATCCGGTTGGCTTGGTTTCAGCAATGGCAATTTCACTATTGCTTCCTAAGCTCACAAGTGCATCTTTAAGATAGTATTTTGAAACAGCATCAGAGCTCTGATAGTTATCATCAATAGCACCTTTGTATGCCAGTTCCATATCGCTGTTAAACAAGAATACATGTGGTGTAGTTTGTCCTCCGAATGCATTTGCAATCTTACTTTCTGCATCTACAACATAACTAAAATTGTAGCCTTCAGCTTTGGCTCGTTCCTTCATCGCCTCATAACTATCAACACCATCGCGGTTATTGTAGTTAGAATTTAAAACGATCATGCCCACATTGTTGTTGTCGGCCCATTCCTTTACTTCGTTATAACGGTCTTCCCATGCAAGTACAAACGGACAGGTATTGCACGAAAACATAACCAGCAGCCCGTTCTCCTTTTTGACATCATCAAGCGACATTTCTGCTCCCGACACACACTTCATTTTTACATTGGTGAGAACAGCCTTATCGCCTATCTCGAGTTGTTTACCATCGCCTGCAAAAGCGACATTTACCATCAATAAAATTCCTAATACAAAAACTAATTTCTTCATGACATAATATTTTAATACTAAACAATCTTTATCTCCTTTAAAACAACATATCACCTGAATGGTTCAAATTAAAACAGTACCGTTAAACAATATTTAGGTTTGCGAGTTATGAAGAAATAAAATTCGAATGAACTGATTTTAGATTGATTCAAAACTGTCATTTTTAGACAAACGGTATAATAACATGAAACTGGACTCGATAAGAAGAGAATACCTTAGCGCAGAATTAACTCAAAAAGATGTTGCTGCTACTCCCATAAAACAATTCAAAACCTGGCTTGATAATGCGAAAAAATCGAATGTGAAAGATTTCTCAGCAATGAGTCTTATAACCTGTATTCCCGGTGAATATCCTCAATCAAGAATTGTCTTACTAAAAGACATTGGCACCTACGGTCTTACATTTTACACCAACTATAATAGTCACAAAGGACAAGCCATTAATCTAAACAATAAAGTGGGTCTACATTTCTTTTGGCCCGAACTGGAACGACAGGTAAGGGTTGATGGAATTGCAGAAAAAACATCGCGACAGGCGTCTGAAGCTTATTTTAATTCGCGCCCGTTAGAAAGTCAGATTGCAGCCTTTGTCTCTCATCAAAGCGAAGAACTCCAATCCCGATATCAGTTGGAAGAAAGCTACCGGAAATTAAAAGAT
>DASQBW010000220.1:0-4895 GCA_035635015.1 Draconibacterium sp.
CTTGTTACCCGGGATTTGAAGATGAACTTTACGGGGCAATTATTACCGGAGAAGCTGTGTCAGAAGCAGATAATATAATTACCGGGAAAGGTGCCGGTGTTGCCATCAATTTTGCCTTAAAAATCGTAGAGCTATTTAATGGTAAAGAAGCTGCCGAAGAACTTGGCGAAAAAATGATTGTACAATAAAGACTATTGATCCATAAGAAAGCCGCTTCATTTTTCTTGAAGCGGCTTTCATTATATCTCAAAACTTACTTATTTCGTTTTTTCTTCAATCCAGTTTTTAGCATTTACAAAAGCCTTAATCCAGGGTGCAACCTCATCGGCTTTGCGGTCGGCAGGGTAATTTGCCCAAAGGTGCGGTTTGAAAGCACGCTCCAGATGAGGCATCATTACCAGGTGGCGACCATCATCAGAACACAACGATGCTGCGTTAAAGTGTGATCCGTTTGGATTACCCGGATAACCTTCGTTGCTGTATTTCATCGGAATATTGTACTGATCTTCGTTAAACGGCAGATAGAATTTACCTTCGCCGTGTGCCACCCAGATTCCCAGTTTCATTCCGGCCATATTTTCGAGCATCACCGATTTGTTGTCAAGAACATCAACATTCAGGAATGACGACTCGAATTTGCCCGATTCGTTGTGCAACATATTTGGCTGAATGCTGTGCTCAGGATAAACAACACCGAGCTCTACCATTACCTGGCAACCGTTACAAACTCCCAGACTTAGTGTATCTTTGCGTTGGTAGAATTTCTCAAGTGCCACTCGTGCTTTCTCGTTAAATTTAAATGCTCCGGCCCAACCTTTTGCCGAACCCAATACATCGGAGTTCGAAAAGCCACCCACAAAAACGATCATATTTACATCTTCCAGCGTTTCGCGCCCCGCAATTAGGTCCGTCATGTGAACATCCTTCACATCCATTCCTGCCAGGTACATGGCGTATGCCATTTCGCGGTCGCCGTTAACACCTTTCTCCCGAATAATTGCAGCTTTAACACCCGATGCAGTGCGACGTTTCAGGTCGATACCCAAATCGGCAGCTTTGCCAGTGAAATCTTTAAAATCGAATTTTAATCCCTGATTTTTATAATTCTGGAAGCGCTCTAACGCTTTTTCTTCTCCACTTTGTTTGCGGTCTAACAAATACGAGGTTTTAAACCACATATCGCGTAATGTATTGATATCGAAGTCGGCCTCAACTGTGCGGTTCATCACTCTAACTTTGCGGTAAGGAACAGGGAAACCTAACGACAGGAAACCAACTCCGGCCACAGTTAGTTGCTTTTTCACCTCATCGTTATCAGCACACTGAATAACAACTCCCGGATTCTCAGCCAATAATATTTTCGCCAGATCTTCTTCCTCAAAAGCAGTAACATCTATTTTCATTCCGCCTTTTACATTGGCGAAACACATTTCAAGCAATGCAGTGATCAAACCTCCCGAAGCCACATCGTGTCCGGCAAGGATAAGTTCTTGCTCGATAAGATCCTGAACTTTATTAAATGCGGTTACAAATTTGGCTGGATCGGCAACTGTTGGAGCAACTTTTCCCAGTTTATTTATCGACTGAGCAAAAGCACTTCCACCCAATGCACGCTCCATAAACGACAGATCAATGTATAGAATTTCTTTACTTTCGTCGTTCACCAATACTGGCTCAACTACCTTTTTTACATCGGTAACTTCGCCCGACGATGAAATGATTACCGTTCCCGGTGCCAACACCACATCGTCTTTGTATTTCTGTGTCATCGACATCGAGTCTTTTCCAGTCGGGATGTTAATTCCCAATGCACAGGCAAAATCGCTGGCTGCTTTTACTGCGTTGTAAATACGGGCATTTTCTCCCGGATTTTTTGCCGGCCACATCCAGTTGGCACTCAACGATACACTTTTGATTTTATCAGGCATTGGCGCCCAGATAATATTTGTGAGCGACTCGGCAATAGAAAGCACCGAACCTTTTTCGGCGTCAACAAGAGCTGCTACCGGTGCATTACCGATCGCAGTTGCCAATCCGGCTTTCCCCTGGTAGTCGAGTGTAATTACACCGCAGTTATTCAGTGGCAATTGCAATTCGCCGGCACATTGCTGTTTGGCAATTCGTCCGGTTACCGAGCGGTCAACTTTGTTGGTCAGCCAGTCTTTACTTGCCACCGATTCCAGTTGAATAGTTTGCTCAACCAGATCATATATTTCTTCCCAGTTGTATTCTAATTCGTCAAATTCAGGAACGATGGTTTCATCTTCCATTATTGTTTTCGGAGGATTTCCGAACATGTATCCCAACTGCCAGTCGATTGATTTTTCGCCAGTTTTTGAGTTTTCGAAAGTAAACTGCATATCGCCGGTTGTTTCACCAATTTCGTAAATCGGTGCACGTTCGCGCTCTGCAATTTTACGAAGCAGTTCAACATGCTCCGGTTTCATAACCAGTCCCATTCTTTCCTGCGACTCGTTACCAATAATTTCCTTTTGCGAAAGCGTTGGATCTCCAACAGGCAATTTCGATGTATCAATTTTCCCACCGGTAGTCTCAACCAGTTCCGACAAACAGTTCAGGTGACCGCCTGCACCGTGGTCGTGAATCGATACGATTGGGTTATCATCCGCCTCACTCAACGCACGAATGGCATTGTAAGCTCTTTTCTGCATCTCAGGGTTAGCACGCTGCACGGCATTCAACTCGATGGCATTCTCAAACTCACCGGTTGCAACCGACGAAACAGCGCCACCGCCCATTCCAATGCGGTAGTTATCGCCGCCAAGCAATACTACTTTATCGCCTTTTATCGGTTCGTCTTTCAGACTATCCTTTTTATTTCCAAAACCAATACCACCTGCAAGCATGATTACTTTATCGTAACCATATTTCACAAAGTTCTCGAAATGCTCGAAAGTAAGCAGTGATCCTGTAATAAGCGGCTGACCGAATTTATTACCAAAATCGCTGGCTCCGTTTGATGCTTTAATTAGAATTTCTTCCGGCGTTTGATACAACCACTCACGTTCTTCGGTTGCCTGCTCCCACGAGCGCATCGATTCTGTACGTGGGTAAGAAGTCATGTAAACTGCTGTTCCGGCAATTGGCAAAGCTCCTTTCCCCCCTGCAATACGGTCGCGAATTTCGCCCCCTGTTCCTGTTGCTGCACCGTTAAACGGCTCAACCGTTGTCGGGAAGTTATGTGTCTCGGCCTTTAATGAAAGAACCGTTTCAATATCTTTTACTTCAAAAAAGTCGGGTTTATCTTGTGTTTTCGGGGCAAACTGCTCAACAACCGGTCCTTGAACAAACGAGCAGTTGTCTTTGTATGCCGAAATAATTTTATTTGGATGCTCCTTCGATGTCTTCTTGATCATCTGGAATAACGACGATTCCATTTCTTTTCCATCAATAATGAAGGTCCCGTTAAATATTTTGTGACGACAGTGTTCTGAGTTCACCTGGGCAAAACCGTAAACTTCGCCATCGGTAAGCGGGCGCCCCATTTCTTTCGACACTGAATTCAGGTATTGAATCTCGTCGTCGCTTAAAGCCAACCCTTCCTGTTCGTTGTACGCTGCAATATCTTCAATATTTAAAATCGGATCGGGTTCTTTGTCGATCGCAAAAATCTGTTGATCAAGCCCTTTATAAATAGCCTGAAGCATTGGATCGAACTTTGCTTTTTCGTTTTCTACCTCGAAAAATTCCTCCATTCGGCGAATGCCTTCAATGCCCATATTCTGGGTAATTTCAACGGCGTTGGTACTCCACGGCGTAAGCATTTCCTTGCGCGGGCCAACAAACCAGCCGTCCATTTGCTGAGGTTTTAAACTTTCGGCTCCTGAAAATAACCATACCAGTTTTTCGATATTTTCGTTGCCTAAGGGCTGTGCAGAATAAACTGCGATAATACTGTTACTTTGAGTTTTAAAGAATTGAATCATGTTGCAGCGAACTATTAATTTAAGAACATGTTGTAAAACACGCTGCAAAGATAAAAAATATTAATTGGCAAGTCGTTTATGTTATGAGATTAAGACAACAGTTTTTTAACAAGTGAAACGTTAAATAGGATTAACCTGAAAAATTTATCAATTTTTCACACACAGTGTTGACGAATGAAAATTAACAGACCATATGTATTGAACAATACTAATCGAATGATTTTCATTGTCAAGGTTAACCCTGACAAATAATTGTTTACCAATTATTTCGTCTGCCCTACGGGTGATTAATTCATTTTTATGAATTAATCAGGTTAAAAGCCGGTGGATTTCATTTTTTCTGGTTTTCTTTGGGCAAAATTAAGTACATGAGAGCTTTATTATTTGTTATTGCCGTAATTGTTTTGGTGTCGTGCGGCTCGCAACGAAAACTGCAAAAAACATTTGTTGGGAAACCGCTGTCGTCGTTAGAATCGGAATTGGGAAAACCACAAACCGTTTTTGAAAAAGAAAGTGGCGATATATACATTTTTGAAAAAGTAGAATTTCTGAAAAGCACCGAAATCAGCCAGCATAAACTTACACTTGATCCGATTGTTACTCCTAAGGTGAAAAAAACTTCGCGTTATACGGTTACCTCTGTAGATGGTACAATTAAAAAAGTTGAATTGGAAGAATTTTACGAACGAAACAATTGAAATCAATGATAAACTGTACTGCACCTAAAAAAACAAATGGAGCATATCAGGTTTCAAGAAATTTTATAGTTTTGCAGGCACGTTCAAAATTTAATGCCCAGGTGGTGGAATTGGTAGACACGCAAGGTTGAGGGCCTTGTGGGAAAATTTTCCCGTGCAAGTTCGAGTCTTGTTCTGGGCACGACGTAAAAATCATTAAAAATTAAAAGCGCTTAAAATCAATGTTTTAAGCGCTTTTTTATTTGCAAAA
>DASQBW010000221.1:0-1760 GCA_035635015.1 Draconibacterium sp.
ACCGAGAAGAATGAAAGTTTTTATTTATTCTAATGGGTTAAAGATAGACTCATATGATGCTGACAACCTTGAAGAAATGCACATTGAAGCCCTCAACATAGGAATACACAATAAAAACCAAATCAGACATATTAAATTTAGAGATTTTATCTATGGAAGAACCTTTAGCACGAGAATAATGGTTCAAAATACGAAATACCATGAGTTTTTTAAATCGCTAAAGAATCAAAGCTTATTAGTTACAGAAGATCACATAAAAACATGGCAAATGAATGATTGCAACATGCCAAACGAAGATTGGATGGTGTTGCAATGATACTGGAACTTCATACTACAGAGCTATACAAAGCAATAGACAACTTTACTTACGACAAGGTAAAAGGTGGCTACAATGTAAAATTCTGGTGCAAAGGACACGTAAGAAGAATTGAGTTGTGGCGTACAGTAGAAGAGAAATTGTGTTTAAAAGAGGATGATTTTATTTTAACAGGTGAGACAGAAATGTTTCTTCCTAAGTGGCAGGATCCTACTAAATCTTACCAGAGAAGACAGAAAGATAGATTAAAGTATTTGAGGAAACAACATGAAAACACCATATCTTAGCTGGTCATACGCTTACAAAGAAAACCTTTTTGATTTGTTTATGAAATTAATCAACAGTAAACAACCATATCAAGAGGAAGATGTTTTTGAAACCTGGAAGAAAATGTCAGGACAAAGCGTAAGGTCTAAAACATATCAAAGCTTATTAATGTTGTTAAATGAAAAAAATATAAGGATTTCCTACAATGACTCAAAAACTAAAGAAACTTTTGGAACAACTGCTTGAATGGGATAATCTTGGCGACATGATAGACGAAGACGATGAAGAAATAACAAAATCACTTGAACTGAGTCTACTTCTCCAAGATATAGAAAACGCTATCAACGAATGAAGCTATTTTAAATTGCGCTGAAAGGGAAAATGGCAAAGACAAAGATTTCTATCCCTGTAGAAGCTATTATGTTTCTGCCTACGGAAAGAGAATACACCGAAGATGAAGTTATTATAAAAGTCTGTTATGATATTGAGACAAAAAGTGAGTGGAGTATTGCCGGATATGAAAAAGAATTTGGTTGGTCGCGTACAAAGATAGAAGCTTTTTTTGATAAGCTAAAGTTAAAAGAAAAGCTGTTAGAAACACAAAGAAAAGTGCGTAATACTGGTACTCCACAGACTTTAAAAGACAGAGAAAAGGCGTTCGGGAAATCATTAATTCCTTATCTTGAGACATACGGTAAACAGATGATAAGAGATTTTTACAATCATTGGACAGCAGTAAATTTAAAAACGGGCAAGATGGCTTTTGAAGAGAAACCACAATTTTATATTGCTAATCGTCTGGCAACATGGAAAAGACTTTCAAGAGAGTTTAATCCAGGTGCAGAAGATATTGCTCAGAGCGCGAAATTAGCCCGTATAGAGGCTTTTGAAAAAAGGCGTGCTATGACATGGTCTTACCCTGATGATGCGTCTGCGCTTGCCTCAATGCGTTCTATGTATTCTCAGGAGCAATTAGACGAGATTGTAGATGAATATGGAGTAAAAAACTTAACAGGTAATTTTAACGGGTATTTAAAAAGGAGGGAAAAGTGAACAACAAGTTCCACAATGGAAACTCAAAAGATGGAAAGCATTATTGGTTAACGCCACCAGATTTATACAAGAAGCTTGATGATGAGTTTCATTTTGATTTTGATCCTTGTCCATATCCTTTACC
>DASQBW010000222.1:0-4324 GCA_035635015.1 Draconibacterium sp.
CACCGCTTTCTGTTCCGCACGAGCCATCGCCGCAACCATCAGTAGAACAATCGCCACCGCTTCCGCAGCCACAGCCACCTCCGCCTGAAAGTATTTGTGCCACTTCTTCGTCTGAAGCCTCACGCACTTCCACAACTTTACCGGCAAAATAAAGGTCCTCTCCTGCAAGTGGATGATTGAAGTCCATTTTTACCGTTTCATCAGTAACTTCCAGTACCAAACCATTTAATCGTTGTCCGTTGCTGCTCATCATAGGAACAGTGTTACCAACTTTAATCAATTCGGCGTCGAATTCACCATTCACTAAAAATACATTTGTGGGCAATTCTACAATTGCTTCATTGTTTATAGCTCCGTAAGCTTCAGTACTTTCAATTTTAATCGTAAAAGGATCATCTTGTTTCAGACCAATTAATTCTGATTCGAACTTAGGCAGCATCATACCTGCTCCGTAAAGGAACTCTAACGGTTGTTCAGTTGTTGCTTGTTCAACCAATTCTCCCTTTTCATCGTCGATACGTAAATCATACGTCAACGTCACCATTTTATATTTTCCAATCTCTGTCATACTACTTAATTTCTTGATGTGCTGCAAAATAAGTTTTTTTCATTCTTCTGACAAAACACTTGCAACTCTTTTATTCAGTTTTAACAATAATTTCTAACTATTTTTAAATATCTTTTCTGGTTTCTTTATTGCCCGGTAAATTAAAAAGGCACCAACCAGTACAAACGGAACACTTAACCACTGCCCCATGTTCAAGGCCATTCCTGCTTCAAAAGCCTCCTGATCTTCTTTTATAAATTCGATAAAGAGCCTGGCAGCAAATATCAGCACAAAAAATGCCCCCAATATTAATCCCGGACGGTTTTTAGCGCTGGTTTTCCAATAAATAAATGATAACACGCCAAAGGAAACCAGATACGATAATGCTTCATAAATTTGGGTAGGATGTTTTGCAACGGTCTCGCCGTTTCTTTCAAAAATTACCCCCCAAGGTAATGAGGTTTGAATACCATATATTTCAGAATTCATGAGGTTCCCGGTTCGTATAAAAGCAGCAACTAAAGCTGTTGGAACAACGATTCTGTCGAGTGTCCACAACATTGTTCGCTTAGTTACCTTTTTAGAATAGAGGTACATCGCAATTAAAATACCAATTGCACCGCCATGGCTGGCCAATCCTCCGTTCCAAACCTTTATAATCTCTCCCGGGTTTTGAGAGTAATAATCCCACCCGTAAAAGAAAACATGCCCCAAACGAGCACCAACAACTGTAGCGATAATAATGTAAAAGAATAAACTATCAATCCACTTTTGATTTACATTCTCCGATTTAAACATGCGCTCACCGATGTAATATCCAATTAAAAATCCGGAAGCAAATAACATTCCATACCAACGAATAGACAGTGGCCCCAAGCTAAATATCTCAGGATTAACATTCCAGTGAATGAAGTTTAATAAGCCGATCATATTATTCATTTAGATTGATTTCAAGCACCACCTCTTCCGTGGCATTGTTTGTATTTTTTCCCACTTCCACAAGGACAGGGATCGTTACGCCCCACTCTTTTTTCAACTTTAACAGGTTGTGGTTTTGCTCGTTCGCCGGTTTCGGTATTTGCTCCTTCCATTGCATTTTGTGCTGAAGGCAGTTCTGATTTTTGGGTTTTATAACGACTCATGTCGGTTCTTCTTCGCGTATCTGCTTCGCGCACCTGGTCCGGATTCTGAATAGGTATTTGCCCTTTCATGAGAGAAGATACCACATCCTTATTCACCTTAGCTACCATTATTTTAAACAAGTTAAACGACTCAAACTTATAAATCAGTAACGGATCTTTCTGCTCGTAAGTGGCATTCTGAACCGATTGTTTCAAGTCATCCATCTCACGTAGCTGTTCTTTCCATGCTTCATCAATTGTGTTTAACACAATTTGTTTTTGGTATGATTTTACCAACTCTTTACCCTGGTTATTGTAGGCTTTTTCGAGGTTACAAATAATCTGGAAAACGCGCTTGCCATCGGTAATTGGAACTACGATATTTCGGTAAACTTCTTTTTTGGTTTCATAAACATTCTTAATAACAGGGTAAGCCTGTTTTGAAATTACATCAACTTTACGGTTGTAATTGTTAATCATCTTTTCGTAAAGCCGTTCTGAAATTTCAGATGCACTTAAACTTTTAAATTCATCTTCAGCTACCGGTGATTCCAAGGAAAGCAAACGCATCAGTTCGAGATTGAAGTCATCGAACATATCGGAGCCATGGTAATCATTTACCAGCTCTTCAACCGAATCGTACATCATATTCAGCACATCTACTTCCAAACGCTCTCCGTATAAAGCGTGACGACGTTTTTTATAGATCACCTCGCGTTGCGAATTCATCACATCATCGTATTCCAGCAAACGCTTACGAATACCAAAGTTATTTTCCTCAACTTTTTTCTGTGCCCTTTCAATTGATTTTGAAATCATCGAGTGCTGAATCACCTCTCCTTCTTCCAATCCAAGTTTATCCATTACACCCGAAATCCGGTCAGATCCAAACAGTCGCATCAAATCATCTTCGAGCGATACATAGAACTGCGAAGAACCCGGGTCTCCCTGTCGTCCTGCACGTCCTCGCAGCTGTCTGTCAACACGTCTCGAATCATGACGCTCTGTACCGATGATGGCTAAACCACCGGCCTTTTTCACCTCCTCGGTAAGTTTAATATCGGTACCACGACCAGCCATATTGGTAGCAATTGTAACGGCTCCCGACTGACCTGCCTCGGCAACGATGTCTGCCTCGCGAGCGTGCAATTTAGCATTCAGCACATTGTGTTTAATGCCTTTAATTTTTAACATCCTGCTAAGCAGTTCCGATATTTCAACAGAGGTTGTACCCACCAGGGCAGGTCGTCCAAGTTTATTCAGCTCTACAATCTCGTCAATTACTGCATTGTATTTTTCGCGTTTGGTTTTGAAAACCAGATCTTGTCTGTCATCACGAATAATTGGGCGGTTGGTCGGAATTACCACAACCTCTAGCTTATAAATGTCCCACAATTCTCCTGCCTCTGTTTCTGCGGTACCTGTCATACCAGCCAGCTTGTGGTACATTCTGAAGTAGTTTTGAAGCGTAATGGTGGCGAAGGTCTGTGTTGCAGCTTCAACTTTTACCTGTTCTTTGGCTTCAATCGCCTGGTGAAGACCATCGGAATAACGACGTCCCTCCATAATACGACCAGTTTGTTCATCCACAATTTTTACCTTGTTGTCTATTACCACATATTCCACATCCTTTTCAAACATGGTGTATGCTTTTAACAATTGGTTTATGGTATGAACACGTTCGGATTTTACTGAATAATCCTGCAATAACTTATCTTTTTCGATCTGCAAGTCGTCAGGTGCCAGCGAACTATTTTCAAGTTCAGCCATTTTGCCTCCCATATCGGGCAGGATAAAGAATTCTGAATCTTCAAAACCGGCTGAAATCAAATCGATACCCTTATCGGTTAATTCAACCGAATTTTGCGCTTCTTCTATTACAAAATACAACGGATCGGTAACGATATGCATGTTTTTACTGTTCTCCTGCATGTAGAAGTTTTCAGTCTTCTGCATAATAGCCTTCATTCCCTCCTCGCTCAAAAACTTGATGATTGATTTGTTTTTTGGCATCCCTTTATGAGCGCGTAACAAAAGTAAACCACCTTCTTTTTTCTCTTCGGAAGTTGCATCAGCTTTGGTAAGCAGGCGTTTTGCATCGATAAATATTTTATTTACCAATTCGCGTTGTACCCTGTATAATTTTTCAACATATCCTTTTAGCTCTTCAAACTGTTGATTATCGCCTTTTGGCACTGGCCCCGAAATAATTAATGGAGTACGGGCATCATCCACTAAAACGGAGTCAACCTCATCGACAATGGCATAATGATGTTTACGCTGTACCAGGTCTTCGGGATTAATGGCCATATTATCACGCAGATAATCAAAACCAAATTCATTGTTTGTACCAAAAGTAATATCCGCATTGTACGCTTTTCGTCTGGCTTCGGAGTTGGGTTGATGCTTGTCGATACAATCGACTGAAAGACCATGGAACTCATAAATTGGCCCCATCCACTCGGCATCACGTTTCGAGAGGTAATCGTTTACAGTAACCACATGCGCTCCTTTACCCGTTAAAGCATTTAAAAATACCGGGAGTGTAGCTACCAATGTTTTACCTTCACCGGTTGCCATCTCTGCAATATTGCCCTGATGAAGCACCGCCCCACCAATTAACTGCACGTCGTAATGGACCATGTTCCAGGTTACC
>DASQBW010000223.1:0-3079 GCA_035635015.1 Draconibacterium sp.
GAATGGGATGGAATCAACTCTCTCGATTTGAACAATAAGAGCCAGGTTATTCTTTCTCCTGAAAAATGGCAAAATTCAAGTGATGGAAGCTGTAGTTTTAAAGCAGCTGTTTCAGGTGATAACTTACTGATGTCAATTGAGGTCACCGACGGGCAAATATTAACCGAAGAGCCAAATAATGATAATGTGGCAATCTATTATGGTGATTTGAGTTCAAATCAAGGCAGAAGGTTTCGTGGAGGCACTATTAATATTCCGGCACAGCAAGAGAATGGCACGGTTGAAGGACTTACAATAAGGGCAGGAAGAAGTGAGATTCCTATAGATAATACGATTAAAAGCTATTACAAAAAATCTCAAAACGGATACACCGTTGAGCTTTCAGTGCCATTTCAAACTTTAGGTTTTAGTTCCGTACCTGCAAAAGGCAGTGAGACCGGATTTGAAGTTGTGCTTACAAATGCAATGAAAGAAGGAAATAGTACCTATCAAATTGGTATGAGTGGAACAGGAAGCGAAGTTGGTTATTCAGCTAATGTATTTAACCGATTTGAAATGGAATGAACGATTTTTTTTGAATAAACAAATGAAGTATGGCTACTTATTTAATCAACACTGAATAAAATGAAAGACAAGCATATCTTATACATTTTTCTCACATCTTTATTTTTTGCGTTCAACAGTTTTTCCCATACTGTTAGCGGTCAATCGCCGGTACAAGTAACCGAGGTAAGAGAAAACATCCCCACTTATATGCCGGGGGCACCTGAACCTGACCCCATGTTTTTCTTTGGAAGAGGAAGTCAGGGAGCCGAACAACGCATATACCCCTACCCCTTGTATGATAACCTCACCAACAAGAAAGCAGATAAATACTACAACCTTGTATATCTCGAAAATGAATACATTAAGGTTGGTATATCTCCGGAGCTTGGCGGCAGAATTTTTTCTGCAATAGACAAAACCAACAACTATGATTTTATTTATCGCCAAACTGTCATCAAGCCTGCACTTATTGGTTTAACCGGGGCCTGGATTTCAGGAGGAGTCGAGTGGAATATCCCCCATCACCACCGGGCCAGTACTTTTTCTCCGGTACAATACAGTACCGAGGAGCATCCGGATGGAAGCAAGACCGTTTGGGTTGGCGAACTGGAAGTTAGGCATCGCATGCGTTGGGCTGTAGGATATACTTTACGACCCGGAAGTTCAATTATTGAATGCAACGTGCGCATTAACAACCGCACGCCACTTGAAAATACCATGCTTTGTTTTGCCAATATTGCCGTTCATGTAAACGACGATTACCAGGTTATTTTTCCGCCCCGCACGCAGTGGTCTACCGGGCACAGCAAACGTAGCTTTAATCCCTGGCCAATGGTAGATGGAGTTGATGTAAGCTGGTACAAGAACAATTCACGATCAGCTTCGTGGTTTGCCGTTAATTATGAAGATGATTTTGTTGCCGGTTACGATCACGGAAAAAACGCGGGGATAATGAGTGTTGCCGATCACAACATCGTTGCCGGGAAAAAATTCTTTACCTGGGGCGTAGGAAACATGTGGGACAATATTTTAACCGATGACGATGGACCTTATCTAGAAATTATGGTTGGAGCATATTCTGACAATCAACCGGATTATTCGTGGCTGCAACCCAACGAAGAACGTTCATTTGTAATAAATCTTTTCCCTTTTCGCGGCATCAACGGGGTAAAAAAATCGAACCTTGATGCAGCCGTTAACCTGGAAGTAGAAAACAAAAATATTGAGTACGGATTTTATACGACAAAAGCCTATCCACAGGCAACGGTAACGTTAAAAGCCGGTGACAATATTTTATCCGAAGAACAGATTTCAATTAATCCGGGTAAACCATATGTGAATCAGGCTGCAATGCCAGCCGGAGTTCCGGAGAATGAACTTCGGGCATCCATTTCTGCCAACGGGCATGAACTGGTAGCCTATTCTCCTGTTGTAGTAGAGCCTGTTCCTGAAGCGGTTGGTTATACGCAACCAGAAGCACCGGAAGATATCGCTAACAATGAAGAACTATTTCTTGCCGGACAGCGGATTTACCAGTTTCATAACCCATCACTTGATGCTGATCCTTATTGGGAAGAAGTACTTCGACGGGATCCGGGAGATGTTTCTGCAAATACCGGCATGGGAATATTAAATTTGAAGAAAGCAAAATATGTCATTGCTGAAAGTTATTTTGATAAAGCAATAGAGCGGCTTACAGCACAATACACACTACCAAAGAATGTTGAGCCCATCTATTATCTGGGAGAAGCATTAATCGGACAAGGAAGGTTAGGTGAAGCATATACTGCTTTTTACAAAGCTACCTGGAAGCAGGAGTGGAAATCCCCTGCTTATCTTGCGCTTGCTGAAATTGCCTCAGTTCAGGGAAATTATCAAACGGCACTCGAACACACTAATCATGCGCTCGATGCCAATGCTTATAACACAAGGGCTTATGTGGTAAAAACTGCTTTATTGCGCCAACTGAACCGCAACGAGGAGGCCTCTGAGATAGTAACTTTTGCGCGCGAAAAATGCGATCCGCTTGATGCACAGCTTATGGCTGAACAATGGTTGATTTCCAATAATGAGGGAATCTCAGAAGTATTATTCAATACGCTACAAAATCACCCCATCAATGCACAGGAAATTGCTGCAGGTTATTTTCGTTGCGGCCTGTGGGAAGATGGTGAAACTGTAATGTTGCAACTTAACGAAGAGACAGCAAACCAAACTGAAATATCACCCCTGGTGTATTATTATCTTGCTTATTTTGCAGAACAACAAGGTAACTCCACAAAAGCAGAAGAATACAGGCTGCAGGCTGCCCAACAACCACTGGATTATGTTTTCCCATTTCAACAGGAAGTTATTAATGTTCTTCGCAGTGCAATAACAGCAAATCCCAATGATGCAAGAGCACCATACTACCTTGGCAACCTGCTTTACGACTGGCAACCGCAGGAGGCAACAGCCTTATGGGAAAAATCTGCTGAGTTGGATCCAAATGCTCCGATCACCTGGAGGAATCTTGCCATCGCCTATTCACATC
>DASQBW010000224.1:0-4470 GCA_035635015.1 Draconibacterium sp.
GGGCTAAAGAATATCATATTGATGGGTTTAGATTTGACCTTATGGCCATTTTAGATGTAGAAACAATGAATCTGGTCTCAAAAGCCTTAAAGAAAATAAATCCAAATATCATTATTTACGGGGAAGGTTGGGCAGCTGGAGATTCGCCATATCCTCCAGAAAAAAGAGCTTTTAAATTTAACATGCCTCAGATGCCAGATGTATCCGCATTTTCAGATGAAATTCGAGATGGTTTAAAAGGCTCGGTATTTATTGAAAAGGATTTGGGCTTTGTAAATGGCGGAGAGAATATGGAAGAATCAGTGAAAATGGGAATTGCAGGTTGTATTGAACATCCGCAAATCGATTACAGCAAAGTAAATGCTTCTAATGAACCATGGACGTCCAATCCATGGCAATCTATTGCTTATGTTAGTTGTCATGACAATCTCACGTTATACGACAAACTTAAAATTTCAAGATCTGATGCTACTGAAGATGAACGTACAGCTATGGATAAACTGGCAAATGCCGTCGTTTTAACTTCACAAGGAATCTCATTTATTCATGCCGGTTCAGAAATGTTGCGTACCAAGCAGGGCGTAGAAAACAGTTATATCTCCCCTGATAGCATTAATCAAATTGATTGGAATTGGAAATTAAAAAACGCAAATGTTGTAGACTACTATAAAAATTTAATTCAATTACGAAAGCAACATCCTGCTTTTAGAATGAAAACTGGAATAGATGTTCGGAAACATTTAGAGTTTAAAACTGTTGAAAACGGACTTATTAGCTTTCAGATAAGTAATTATGCAAATGGTGATATCTGGAAAAATATCTATGTTATCTATAATGCCAGACCGGAAGAAATTGAATATAAGATCCCTGGCAGCTGGTTATTAGCTGTTGTTAACGATGACTTTAAAATGAATACAACAGTAGAACAAGTTGTCAAAGTCCCTGCAATATCAATGCTCGTAGCATTTCAACAATAAAACGGAATCAATTGAAAGTTAAATAAGAAGTACACTCACAAAAACACGTCTCTTGTAATGAATCCGGGCAAAATGCAGCACAACAAACCGCAAATGCTCCTGAACAGTTAAATCCCAACCCGGCACATAACAGTAGGAATGCATTGGATTGGGCCGGAACATACGAGGGCGTACTTCCCTGTGCCGATTGCACAGGTATAAAAACAACCATTGTTTTAAACAACGACAATACTTATTTTAAAACTTCGGGTTACTTAGACGAAGAAGAAAATGTATTTGATGAAAAAGGTACGTTTGAATGGAATAACACAGGTTCGGTTATTACGCTAATCCATGATTCCGGAAGCCACCAGTATCAGGTAGGCGAGAATAAGTTAATTCTCCTGGATATTAACGGGAACAAAATTGCCGGCGATCTGGCAGAAAATTATATTCTGAGAAAAAATAAAGAACTTCACACTTTTTTATATAAGTTTGGTATAAAAAGAAATCTGTTGCTTTTAACTTCGTCGAACAGGAACTAAAACAAAGCACAATGAAAACCAATAAAGACTTTTTAGACACGATGCACAAAGACCCGTCGAACTGGAGAGGCGTATTTTATTTTAACCGCAAAGATCCGCGACTTTCTGTTCCTAAAATTAATGGACTGGGCTGGACCTTTAATTTTGCCAGTATCTATTCCTGGTTGTTAATTGCAGCTATAATACTGATTATTGTGGGAGCAAAGTTTTTGCTGTAAACCAAATCCTTCAAATCAGGGGATATCAAAATCTACATCATCCTTCAGGACAGTGACGATAAAAAAAATGGCTTTAACCTTTTTAGCGGGCTAAAGCCATTCTTATTTTTAATCAGGCTACCAGGATAAATTGCGGTAAAAACTATTCTTCAAAAATCATGGAATAATAACGGGCAATTTCCTGTTGAAGCTCGCCTATCCCAATGGCACGACTTTTACGAATGGTTTCGCGACCATCGAAAAACACAAGGATAGTTGGTGCAGCAAACACCCTGTTTTGGGCAGCTACTTCGGGTAATACATCCGACTTCACGTAAACCAATTGCATTTTAGGGAATGCGGCTGTTACCATATCTTCCACCTTAGGTTTTAAAACTTTACAAACCGAACAGGTATCGGTTGAAAAGTAAGCCAGCATGGCTGCCTGCTCTTCTTTCAGCGTTAAAAATTCGTCGAATGATCTAATGTCCTGAAACATAGTTTTGATGATTATAAAACCATAAAGTTATGTCATTTCGAATGTAAAGAGAGATCTGTTACCCATTAACACTGAACAGGAGATTTCTCCTCATTCCTCGTCGAAATGACATCTATTAGTAATTACCAATACTAAGCAACACCAGCGTACATGCTTCTTTAGCTTGAATTCCGTTAGCTTTTAATTGCCCGGCAAATTCCGGATTTTCAGTACCCGGATTAAAAATTACGCGTTGTGGTTTTATCCGGATAATGGCATTATAATATTCCGGCTGATGATGTGGTCCAACATAAAGTGTTACGATATTTACATCCTCATTTTCCGGAAAATTTGTTTCGATCTTAACATCTTCAACACGCCCTTCGCGTTTGGCCAAGGCTACCACCTCGTGTTGATTACGGCGAAGTGCAAGTATTGCTTTGTTGGAATAACGTGCCGGGTTTTCGCTGGCACCAATAACCAGTGTTTTTTTGTTCATTTAAGTACGCTTTAACAGCACCACTGCATTTACCGAAATACCTTCTTTCCGTCCTTCGAAACCAAGTCTTTCGGTGGTTGTAGCCTTCACCGAAACCTTATCCACATCAATACTCAGCACATCGGCCATGGTGCGTTCCATTTCCGGTATATATGGTTTTAATTTGGGCTGCTGCGCCTGCACTGTTGAGTCGATATTTACAATCTCGTAGCCTTTCTGTTTGACCAGTTCATACGACTTTTTCAGCAATATTTTACTGTCGATATTTTTGAATTCAGCAGAGGTATCGGGAAAATGTGTACCGATATCACGCAATTTTAATGCGCCTAATAAAGCATCACATATGGCATGAATTAATACATCGCCATCAGAATGGGCAACCGTACCCTTGTCATGAATTATTAAAATACCGCCCAACCACAAGGTTTCTCCTTCGGCTAAGCGGTGTACATCATATCCTTGTCCAATTCTGAAATCCATCAGCGTTGGCTGCTAAATGCGTCAATATCAAACGCCAGGGTAAATCGCAGCGTATTTTCAAGTGGGTGGTTACGTTGCGTTGGCAACAGGTAAGAGAAGTCGAGTGCAAACACATTCATTTTTAATCCGGCACCAGCTGTAATAAACTGGCGGTTACCCTTAGTTTCATGTTCGTAGAAATATCCTGCACGTAATGCAAACTGTTTGTTGTACCAGTATTCAACACCCAGCGACCAGGTAATTTCCTTGAACTCTTCACTTAATCCACCCGGTGCATCACCAAACGATTTAAAAATACCTTCAATAACACCAATATCAGAACCAATACCTCCTGAGATAACTGCACCATCGCTATAAAGCGAATCGTTTGGTGTTGGCACCAATAATTTATTGGCTTCAACGGCAAAACTAAATGAATTGTAATCATCTACCTCCATTGTATAGGCAGCACCCAGTTTTAAAGTTGTTGGAATAAAGTCTTTTATTTCACCCTCGGTATATGATATTTTTGAACCAATATTCTGAATGTTTATACCTGCTGAAAATGTATTGTCTTGTCTGCTTCTTCTAAATTCGTTGTAGTAATAAAAAGCTACATCGGCGGCAAAAGAATTTCCTGCCTGTGTTGCCACACCGTTTACCAACTGACCACCGGTAAGATCGGAACGGATGTAACGAACTGCAACGGCACCCGAAAATTCATCAGATAACCGGCGCGAATAAGCAAAGTCGATTGCAAATTCGTTAGGATTTAACTGTATACCTTGCTGTCCCTGATCGTTCATTGTTAATATATCTCCAAGCGAAAAATAACGTAGCGAGGCACTTATTGCCTGCACATCGTCCAGTTTCTTATATCCTGTAAGGTAGGCCAGGTTAATGTCGTCAATCAGGTTGCGTAGCCAGGGCGAGTACGACAAACCCACTCCCATTTCACTCTCGATAAAAATGTATTTCGCGGGGTTCCAATGTTGCGAACTCACATCGGCAGAAGTACCCACACCGGCATCACCCATACCACCGGCCCGCGAGTCGGGTGTGATGGCCAAAAACGGAACTGCTGTTGTAATGGTATTCGATCCGGATACCGTCTGAGCCTTTAAATTCTCAGTAATCATGGCTGCAAAAGCCAATACACATAAAATACGTAATAATTTGATCATACCTAAACTAAAAATTGAGCCTGCAAAGATAAAATATTTGTCTTAGCAACAATCGATTAAATTTGTTCTCCGAATATTTTCATTCAGAGAGATTCTTTTCTCTTCCTCGGTAGCCTTTAGGCATACAAGAATGAAAACGCAGCTTTTTCAGA
>DASQBW010000225.1:0-5500 GCA_035635015.1 Draconibacterium sp.
GACAGCATAGAAATAGTCCATAAATCCATTGAATTTGTGGTTGGTGCCATAAAATGGTGTGAATGATTTATAATCCGATTCGTTGTAACCGGTTCCCGAAAGGTGCTCAAATCCCAGGGTAAAAGCGTTCATTGTGGCTTCTGCCAGAAAATTAAAAGCTGAAATGTTTCTGCCGGAAACATGTTTTCCGGTTTGGTAATAAAGGTTCGAAACCACTTTAATCTCATTAATATTGCCTGTTATGTGGCCTCCCATGGTTTGGCTGAATTTTGTGTCTTGTTCGCTGTTTTCCATTGTTGGCACACCGTTATTCAACAAAAGCAAACTTAATGAAATCTTTTCCCATGAGTTGTTGAACCACACAAACTGCATGTCTTTGTATGCGTCGGGGCCGTCGTAATTGCTGTTGGTCAGGTCTCCGTTTTCGTGATGTGCAATACCAAAATGCAGCTTTACGTCATTTTCGTACTTAAAAAGTGCCACATCGTGCGAGCGTGCCTGGTGTGCCCAGCCCACATTTCCAAAAATACGTGAGTCGTCGTATACGAGCTCCTGGCGACCTGCCTTAAGGGAAAACTCCGGAGAGAATAATACTTCAGCCCATGCCTGGTGAATTGAGACGGCATAATCATCGTTGGTAACCAGCTGGGCTTGATTTCCCCAGCGGCGTACATCCTGAAGTACCAAACCGGTTTTTATATATTCGGATGAATAACCGGCATTTAAACGTGTGCGTTGTGCAGTTATGGTGGAAGCATCCTGGTTTTCAGCAGCGAGGCTTTTATACCCGTGGCTTATTTCTGTTCGTGGCCTGAATTCGCCCGAAAGTGTAAACTGTGCCTTCGAGAATTGGGCAATAGAAACACCCAATACAATCAAACTGATGTATTTTATTTTTTTCATTTTGGTAAGGTTATTTTGTTTTTGAACTATTTTTTGTGGCAGTGAGAATTTACCGGATGACGCTAATATCATTAAATCGTCATCCGATAAGTTCTACCGGTAATTACTCCTGCGAAGATGCAGTTATATCGTACCCTTTTTCGCGTTCTTCAGCCTCTTTTTCCCATTCGGGAACAATAGTTTTTAAAAACTCTTGTTTTTCCGAGTTTAATTTGTCCATATCTAACCCAATAAATTCCTGCGCTTTTGCTTTGGTGGAAATATCGGGGTAGGGTACTTCCTGGTTAAATCCAAGATCGGCTAACAAGCGGGCCAGTTTTATACGCGTTTCCTGAGCAACGGTAATTCCTGTACTGATTACTCTTCCAATTTCAACAGGCGAATGGAATGAACCACCATGGCTGGCAGCCGCATAATCCCAACGCCATTGCGCATGGCGGATACCTTGCAGTATTGCAGACATCTGTTCGTCGCTAGCTCCCAGGTCCCATGCCTTTTTAGCTTCAACATGGGCTCTTACGATTAGTTCTTCCAGCTTGTCGCGGTTTTCAATAATTTTATCCTGACGTTCGTAAACACTGGCCATTAATACTCCTGCTTCTTCGCGGTGACACACCTGGCACGAGTTGGCAATATTATTCAATGGCGACTGCATTTTATGATCGGTAAATTTTTGTCCACCCTCGCTTTTGTAAGTCATGTGGCAGTCGGCACACGAAACACCCCTTTGTGCATGAATTCCGGTCATGTAGATTTCGTAGCCCGGGTGTTGCGCTTTTAGCATTGGTGTTTTGCTAAGTGAATGTGTCCAGTCTGAAAATTCCAGATTGTCATAATATTCTTCCATCGCTTCTGCCGAAAAACCATTATCCCACGGGAAGGTCAGGTAATTTGCACCGGGCGCTGTTTCTTTATTGAAATAATATTCAACATGGCACTGAGCGCACACTAAACTGCGCATCTCCTGGTGACTTGCTTTTGTAATGTCTTTCCCCATTCTTTCAAACGCTTCTATCAATGCCGGACGCGAGATTCTCAGGTTCATTGTCTCTGCATCATGGCAATCGGCACAACCGATCGGATTGACCACCTCCGGTCCCAGTTCTGCCCAGGTGCCTGTATAGAACTGTGCTACACCTTTTTCACTCATTAGGCGCGGAACATCCGGACTTTTACAAGTCATACATGTTGATGGCATTGGCCCTTCCTCAGGAGTCATTGGAGCTCCGGTTCGCAATGTTTTTTGTACATCGGTAACGGCATAATAGTGCCCGCGTCCCTGGTTGTAATCTTTTGCAAACCCATAACCGGCCCATAGAACAACCAGTCGCGGATCAACTTCAAGCATGTCGATCATGGCATTACCGTTATATTTCGTTCTGAATGTTGTATCGGCAGTTCCGTAATACGATTGAAATTCGCGCGGGTAATTTTCTCCCCAGACTTCATTACGCGGATCAAATTGATTAATCTCGTTTTTGGGAACATTTACATAAGCTGCTTCTGCCCGTCGCTCCAAAATGGAGGACGCAAGTAATCCTAATAGAAATACCACAACGATTGTTGTAATAAATATTGCCCAGTTCAATAAAGGATGACGTTTCGATTTTGTAGTCATAAGAGTTGATATTTAGTTATTTTTAAGATACGATTTTAACCAGTCGGGTACCGGACTAGATGGTAATGGAACTCTGGCGTTTGGAACACTCGACAGGCTGTTTACTCGACCATGAGGTACTTCGCGGTGGCATTCCCAGCATGGACGTTCCTGCATATGTTCGGAATGATGCTGAACCGATGAAGCAAGTTTTGGATCGGTAATTTGTTGTTCATGGCACCGAATACAGTTGTTATGAACTACTTTTTGTCCCGGTTCGTGAATAAAAATTACCTGAGGCTCTTTACGTAAAGTAAACATTGTTGCGTGGCGCAATCCGTCTTTAGCCTTAAAATAGTATTTGTTAATTGGATTATTGTGCGGAACATGGCAATCGTTGCAATGTGCAACTTCGCGGTGAGAGCTGTGATTCCAGGTGGCATATTGTGGTGCCATAATGTGACAGTTTGTGCAGGTTTCAGGGTTATCAGAAAGATAAGAATGTGCCTTGGAAATATAAAGGATAAAGAAGATGAGACCAACAAATATGCTTGTCGCAATTAGTACCGGCAATCTCCATCTTTCAGGTGGTAAAAGTTTGTTCAACATGGTTTTATACAGGTTTGTTCTACAAGCAAATGTATTGCGGTAGTTTACTATTATTTGTAACAATTGTTACAATTTATAATCATTCTTAGAGTATGAAGTATACTTTATAATGAATATAAATAAATAGTCTGTTTACTTCAGGGGCTAGCAGAAGTGTTTTAAATCCACATCGGAGTTTTAGGTGCATCCTATTCAATTTTGTAAAACATGACATTTCTGGTTGCATACAATTTCCAATTTTCTACTTTTGTTGGCCTTGAAAATTTACCAATATGCAAAAGAATCTATTTTTAGGGGTTGAAGCCATTGGCCAGGGAGCTATTGATGGCGGAATCTCAGGGGTTTATGCTTACCCAGGAACTCCTTCAACAGAAATAACGGAGTTTATACAGGAGAATACGCTGGCGATTGAAAAAGGCATTCGCAGTAGATGGTCGGCTAACGAGAAGACCGCTTACGAAGCTGCTTTGGGAATGTCATACGCCGGTAAACGCAGCATGGTTTGCATGAAACACGTGGGACTAAACGTAGCCGCCGATGCGTTTATCAATTCGGCAATTACCGGGATAAACGGTGGTTTGATCATTACTGTTGCCGATGATCCGTCGATGCACTCGTCGCAAAATGAACAGGATTCGCGTTTTTACGGCAAATTTGCAATGATTCCGATTCTGGAACCCAGCAATCAGCAGGAAGCTTACGACATGGTTCGGGAAGGTTTTGAGCTTTCCGAAAAACTGGAAGTTCCGGTAATGGTGCGCATTACAACTCGTTTGGCGCATTCGCGTGCCGGAGTGGTTCGAAGCGAAGTACTGGCTGAAAATGCATTGGTCTTACCAACCGATCCAAGTCAGTTTGTATTGTTGCCCGCAATTGCAAGAAGGAGATACAAGGGATTGCTTGAGAAACAGGGACAGTTTGAAAAAGCAGCCAAAAAATCAGAATACAATCAATATATCAAAGGCGAAGACAAAAGTTTTGGAATTATTGCCTGTGGTATCGCATACAATTACCTCAAAGAAAATTATCCGGAAAATGATTGTCCTTACACCGTGCTGAAACTTTCGCAATACCCAATTCCTCAGAAATACTTGGATAAGTTGGCCAAACATTGCGAAGAGGTGCTGGTATTGGAAGAAGGTTATCCGGTGGTAGAAGAACAAGTAAAAGCTGCCTTTAAAAAAGATATCCAGGTTTCGGGTCGTTTAAGCGGTGCCCTGCCACGCGATGGTGAGTTGAATGCCGATCTTGTTGCAAAAGCGTTAGGAAAAGAAACACTGTCGGGTGCCGATGTTCCTGAAGTGGTGGTGAACCGACCGCCGGCATTGTGCCAGGGCTGCGGACACCAGGACATGTATAAAGCTTTAAACGAATCGCTGGATAAATACACCAAAGGACGCGTATTCTCCGATATTGGTTGTTATACGCTTGGTGCATTGCCGCCTTACAAAAGTATTTATTCGTGTGTTGACATGGGCGCTTCAGTAACCATGGCAAAAGGTGCTGCCGATGCAGGATTGAATCCTGCCGTGGCAGTTATTGGAGATTCAACTTTTACCCATTCTGGAATTACAGGTTTACTCGATGCCGTTAACGACGGATCGAATATCATGGTTGTTATTTCCGATAACGAATCGGTATCGATGACTGGTGGACAGGAATCTTCAGCACTCGGAAAAATCGAAAGCATTTGTACCGGTGTTGGTGTCGACCCAAATCATATACGCGTTTTAACACCGCTGAAAAAATACCACGACCTGATGGTGCAAACTTTCGAAGAAGAAATTGCATACGAGGGTGTTTCAGTAATTGTATTCCGTCGCGAGTGTATTCAGGCAGCGGCAAAACGATTGCGCAAACAAAAGAAAATGAAAGATAACCCGAATAAATAAGTAGAAATGAAGACAGATATTATATTAGCCGGAGTTGGCGGACAGGGAATTCTTTCCATTGCATCAATTATTGGCGATGCTGCCATTAACGATAATTTGTATTTAAAACAGGCCGAAACGCATGGTATGAGCCAGCGTGGAGGAGCCGTACAATCGCACCTGCGTATTTCCGACAGCGAAATTGCTGCCGATTTGATTCCACAGGGAAAAGCCGACCTTATTCTGTCGGTTGAACCGATGGAAGCGCTGCGTTACTTGCCGTTTCTTTCGTCCGAAGGTTATGTGGTGACTAATACCACACCTTTTATTAATATCACGAATTACCCGGAGATAGAAAACATTTTGGAAGAAATAAAAAAACAACCACGTTTTGTAGCTATCGATGCCGATAAAATTGCGACGGAAATTGGCAATAAACGTGCATCGAA
The DNA here is from genome assembly GCA_035635015.1 of Draconibacterium sp. Lineage (GTDB taxonomy): Bacteria > Bacteroidota > Bacteroidia > Bacteroidales > Prolixibacteraceae > Draconibacterium. The sequence continues at coordinate 5,430 of DASQBW010000225.1, forward strand.
TGTGGTAATGTTAGGAGCAGCTACACCTTTTATCAACATTGAACCAGAAAAAATAGAGGCGGGGATTGCAC
>DASQBW010000226.1:0-4328 GCA_035635015.1 Draconibacterium sp.
TTATAAAGGAGAAAAATACGACCTCATCCAATTTACGGATCCGGCAACAGGTTTTATTTCCCAAAAATCGAATGACGGGAAAGAGCTGAAAGCACAGGAACTTCCGGGTTTATGGAACGGTGCCATGAGCAATTGGAACACCCTTTTTGTTGAAGTTCCGATTGAAACCTTTAATCCGGTAAAAACAGTCAACGATCTGTTACGCGAACAACATTTGTAAGATTGTTTTTGAGTTTCGATGTGAATTACTAATTTCGCGCACTCATTTTTGCCAATGAACGAGGAAAGAGATAATTTCAGTGAAGAAGACATCAGTGGAGCACTTAAACGATTTAAGAGTTCGCTGGTTTCTGGCCGAAAAAAATACTTCGATGTTTCTGAATTCGAAGGAATTGTTGAACAGCTTATGGAAGAAGGCGATTTACAGTCGTCTGAAATTGCTGCTAAACAAGGCATACAAATCCATCCGAATGCCGTTCCGCTTCATTTAAAATATGCACAGATTTTGCTGAGCAAAGGCAAATACGATCAGGCGCAGAAATACCTCGATTTTGCGGAGAAAGTGGAGAATACCAATCCTGATGTACATTTGCTAAAAGGTTCAGCAGCTTTAATAATGGGCAACGAAGACGCTGCAAAAAAAGCATTTAAAAAGGCGATTAAATCGGGAAATGGAGAAACAGACGATATTCTTTACCACATTGGCGCTGCTTTTATCCAGATTGGAGAAATGCAGGAAGCCATCTCCTACTACAAACGTGCCCTAAAACTGAATCCAAAACACGATCTGGCATTGTATGATTTGGCTTTCTTCTCAGATCAGATTGGCGATTACGAAAGTAGCATTGAGTATTACAATAAATTTATTGATAACGACACCTATAATTACACCGCATGGTTTAATTTAGGGATTGTGCTTAATAAAGCCGACATGCACGACAAGGCCATTGAGGCCTATGAATACACCCTGGCCATAAACGAAAATTTTCATATGGCTTTGTTTAACATTGGTAATGCCTTGGCCAATACAGGACAATTTGAAGAAGCCATTGAAAAATACCGCGAATACCTTGAGTTTGATCACGACAACGATGATGCATACTGTTACATTGGTGAGTGTTATCTCAATCTTGATGACCTGGTAAAATCAGAACATCATTACCAGAAGGCACTTCGTATAAACAGCGAAAATGAGACTGCATTTTTTGGTATCGGCCTGATTATGTGGGTTGAAAAGAAATTCGACAGAAGTATTGACTACATTAACAAGGCAATAAAAATCGACAATCAAAACTCGGAATACTGGCTAACTCTTGGTAAAGTTCTCAACGATGGCGGAAATAAAGATGAAGCATTAAAAGCCTTTAAAAAAGCTGCCCGAATTGATAGCGAGAATACTGAGATTTGGTTAACCTGGGCCGAAACGCTGAAAAAAAACGGAGAAACAAAAAGTGCCATCCGCCTTCTTAAAAAGGCAATCGATAATAATGACGATTCGATGCTGAAATACCGTTTGGTTGCATTATTGCTTGGAGCCAGAAAACGAAAAGAAGCCTACGAATGGTTAAGATCGGCAATGCTACAGGACTTCGAAAACATTAACTACCTCTTCGACATTTATCCAAGGGCATTAAAAAGCAAACAACTTAAACAGGTAGTTGACGATTTCAGAAGAAAAAGAAGTATGGAATAGCTAAACCTGATTTATATTCAGCTGATTACAATCTTCTTATGTTTGTAGTATTCAAAAAGTCAATGGTGAGATTGATAGCTTCGTACATCACAATGTCTTCCTCTACAAAACTCACCATTTTCCGGTATTCTTTTATAAAACGTTCGATAAACGGTGACGATTTTACCGGTCGGCGAAAATCCATAGCCTGAGCTGCATTGTACAATTCAATGGCTAGAATTTTCTCGGTATTTAAAACCACTTTTAAGGCTTTTGTAGCTGAATTCCCGCCCATACTCACGTGGTCTTCCTGTTCGTTCGAGGATGGAATGGAATCGACCACACAAGGCGTACAAAGTTGCTTGTTCTGGCTAACAATCGACGCTGCAGCATACTGCGGAATCATAAAACCGGAGTTTAGACCCGGATTAGCTACTAAAAACTCTGGCAGTCCGCGTTCGCCCGAAATCAAGCGGTAAGTTCTTCGCTCTGAAATACTTCCCAGTTCGCTAATTGCCATAGCCAGAAAATCGAGCGACAAAGCAAGCGGCTCTCCATGAAAATTACCTCCTGAAATAATCAGGTCTTCATCGGGGAAAACAGTTGGATTATCCGTTACCGAGTTAATTTCAGTTTCAATAACAGTGGCCACATAATTAACGGCATCTTTTACCGCACCGTGAACCTGCGGAATGCAACGGAAAGAATAAGGATCCTGAATATGAGCTTTTGGTTTTGCCTGCATCTCGCTGCCAGTTAGAACATTCCTGAAATTTTTAGCCGTTTCGGCCTGTCCTTTGTGCGGACGAATACGTTGGATGTTCTCCGAAAATGGCTCAATCAATCCGTCAAAAGCATCCAGCGAAAGTGCCCCGATAATATCTCCCTGATCGATAATTCGGAAAGTCTTCAATAAGGTATAAACGGCGTGTGCACTCATAAACTGTGTTCCATTCAGCAAGGCAAGTCCCTCTTTGGCTTCCAGTTTTATGGGCTCCCACCCCAACTTTTCAAGCACTTTACCAGCCTGTTGTTTTTTTCCTTCAAAATTAACTTCGCCCAAGCCAAGCAATGGAAGGAATAATTTTGCCAGAGGCGCCAAATCGCCGCTGGCACCAAGCGATCCCTGTTCGCAAACTACCGGCAAAACATCGTTGTTAAAGAGGTCAAGAATTCGTTGTACCATTATCAGTTGCACGGCCGAATTCCCTTTTGACAATGCGTGTGCTTTTAGCAACAACATCAGTTTTACAATATCGCTCGGTATTTCCGGACCAATGTTACATGCGTGAGAAACTACCAGGTTTTCCTGCAGTTTACTTAGGCTGTCTTTCGATATTTCGATATCGCACAAGGCGCCAAACCCGGTATTAATTCCGTAAAGCGGCTTATCGGCTCTTTCGAGTTTATTGTCAAGGTATTTTTTGCTTTTATGAATGAGTTGTACAGATATTTCTGAGAGTCTGAGCTTTACATTGTTTTCCAGAATATCCTGAATGATTTCGAAAGTGAGGTTTTTGGGTGATATTTCAAATATACGGGTTGCCATGATTTCTAATTTGAAATTATAGAATTGAAAAATTGTTAAACTGAAGAATTATACGAGAAGTACAATTAAAATTCCTTCTTCATCAGCTAAAAATAAAGAACAGCGCGTTTATCATGGAAAACGCACGTCTCCGCCAAGGGTTTTTACAGGTCTGTTTGAAAGCGATATAATCATTGCCTCAAAATATTTTGGGCAATATCGGACAATCCGATCAGCTATTTAAGGATATTTATCAGTTCTTGCTCGTCAACTAATTGCTGCTCCCCTGTTTCCATATTTTTCAGGGTGAACTTTTTGGCTGCCATTTCATTATCGCCAGCCAGAATTACAAAAGAAATATCCTTACGGTTAGCGTAAGTCATTTGCTTTTTCATTTTGGCACCTTCAGGAAAAATCTCGGCATTAATACCATTTTTACGCAACTGTGTCAAAACAGGCAAACAGTAGGCTTCTTCCTTCTCTCCGAAGTTCACAAACAAAGCTTTTGTGGTTTCCAACGACTCTTCCGGGAAAGCATCCAGCTGAACCAGAACATCGTAAATACGCTCAGCACCAAACGACACGCCAACTCCTGAAACATCCGGCATGCCGAAAATTCCGGTCAAATCGTCGTAACGGCCACCACCGCAAATACTACCGATTTGTACATCGTTTGATTTCACCTCGAAAATTGCTCCGGTGTAGTAATTCAAACCACGCGCTAAAGTCAGATCGAGTTCAACGGTTGTATTTAATTCAATGTTTTCAAGGTAATCAAACATGGTGCGCATTTCGGCAATTCCATTCGCCCCAATTTCGGTTGTACCAATAACTGTTTCAATCTGTGCCAGTTTTTCAACGGTGCTTCCTTCCAACTTTAAAATCGGCTGAAGTTTGTCAACAGCCTCTTGCGAAATTCCTTTGTCCAGCATTTCGGCATTTACCTTTTCCAAACCAATTTTATCCAACTTATCGATGGCAACGGTAATATCAACCATTCGGTCGGCTTCGCCAATGGCTTCGGCAATTCCGGCCAGAATTTTACGGTTGTTGATTTTCACCGTTGTATTGATTCCCAATCGTTGAAAAACCTCATCGATAATTTGTACCAACTCCACTTCATTCAAC
>DASQBW010000227.1:0-2355 GCA_035635015.1 Draconibacterium sp.
ATTTAAAATAGATTAAAATGGAAAATTTAGTTAAAACAGAATTTAATGTTCCTACAAGAGAGCAGGTATCTTCAACAAACCAGGAGATCTTCGATGGTTTAAAAAAAGCTTTGGGAATGGTTCCGAATCTTTATGCAACAATTGCCTATTCGGATCATGGCTTAAAACGGTATTTGGACTTCCAAAATGCGAAAACATCATTATCAAACAAAGAGAAAGAGGCTGTTAATCTGATTGTAAGCCAGGTAAATGGATGTATTTATTGTCAAAGCGCGCACTTAGTGCTAGGTAAAATGAATGGATTTAATGATGACCAATTATTGGATATTCGTAAAGGGAAAAGTGGGAATGCCAAATTAAATGCTTTGATAAAATTGGCTGCAGATATTACCAAAAACAGGGGTAATACAAGTACCGATAATGTTGAGGACTTTTTTGCCCATGGCTATACAAAAGAAAATTTGGTTGATCTGATTCTTCAGGTTAGCGATAAAACCGCGATGAACTATTTGCACAATCTTACTAAAGTACCTGTAGATTTTCCTGTTGCACCAGCCTTATAATTTATAACCGGAAGAAGGAGAAATACATTCTTTACTATTTCTCCTTCTCAATTAAAATTAAACAGATGAATAAAGTAGATAAAAGATACCCGCTTCCACCCTTTACTTTGGAAACCGCTCTTGAAAAAGTACAAAAAGCAGAAGACGCCTGGAATAGCAAGAATCCGGTTGAAGTATCAAAGGCTTATACAGTCGATTCTGAATGGAGAAACAGAACTCAGTTTATCAATGGTAGTGAAGAGATTATTCAATTCTTAACAAGGAAATGGGAAACAGAAATAAATTATAAACTAAAGAAGGAGCTTTGGGGTTTTAGAGGAAACAGAATTTCGGTGAGATTTGAATATGAATATCAGGATAAGAACGAGCAATGGTACAGGGCCTTTGGGAATGAACTTTGGGAGTTTAATAAACATGGATTGATGCAAAAACGTTTTGCTAGTATTAATGATGCAAGGATTGAAGAAAACGAAAGAAAGTTTACCTAAATTTATTTCTATGGTACCCAACAATAATTTTACCCTTATTAATCCGCAAACGGGAAATTTGGCTTTCAAGCTATACTATTTTGAAAAGAATAATCCATTTGACCATATACAACGATTGAATTATTACTCAATGGTTTGGTTAAAAAGTGGAATAGGAACACTAAAAGCAGATTTCTCTGAATATAATTTTAAGGTAAATACTTTATTTTCTTTTTCACCTTATCAACCCTTTATGCTTGATTTAAAAGGCGAAATAAATGGTTGGGTGATCAATTTCCACCCTGATTTCTTCTGCATTCACAAACATCACAAGGAAGTGGCTTGTAATGGTGTATTGTTTAATAATATTTACAATCCTCCTTTTGTACAAATCGATGATAAAACCACAACACATTTTGAAACAGTAATTGAGGAATTTAAGGCCGAAATGCAAAAGCCTGCAATGGCACAATACGAATTATTGATTTCATACTTAATAATATTCCTGATTACTGCATCAAGACTAAAAGTAGAACAGTATACTAAAGTACAGGAGCTGGTTGCGAAAAAGGAAGAGCCTTTTATTTTACAAAACCTGAAAAACGCAATCGAGTTACATTACAAAACAAAGCATACTGCCCGTGATTATGCCGATATACTGGCAATAACACCTAAGGCACTGACAAGACTAACCAAGAATCATTTCAATAAAACCCTGACCGATTTAATTGCAGAACGCATTATTATTGAAGCTAAAAGAGAATTATATCTAACGAATAAAACGGTAAAAGAAATTGCTTATGAATTAGGTTATAACGATGAATACTATTTTAGCAGATTTTTTAAAAAGAATACAGAAGTGGCACCACAACTTTACAGGGAAACTGTTGGTTTTGACAGAGCTAATGCAGGGTAGAAAAAAACGAACACACAACAAAGAACTGAGCTTAAAAGCAAGTAAAAATCCATAATCTTTCTTTAGGAATAACCTTTTATTTTGGGAGGTCATTCCAAAATAAAAAATTATTGAACGACAATGCTACTCCGATAATCCGTATCTCCGCTGCCTGATACTCAACAGTATCGAGTCATTGCGATACCGATGAGTAAACGAATCGGGAGAAGCAATCTTGCAACTTGCGATTTTGCCAACTGCTAACTTGCAACTGATAAATTTTTTAATCCTTCATCCTTAATCGATTATCCTTTGATTCGGTTTGCCGCGGTCGTTCCTCCCTCGCAATTGACATTGTTAATTTGGCTTACCCGTCTGTCCACTTTTTTGTTGCAAGTTCATAGCAATCTCAGCCTCTGCCGGTGGCGGG
>DASQBW010000228.1:0-4787 GCA_035635015.1 Draconibacterium sp.
ATTTTAGCCCAGTCAAGTAATTCATCAGGAGTAATTCCAAGTGCTTGAGTTAATCTCATCAGAGTGTCTCCTCTTGGAATAGATTCTCCTTTTTCAATTCTTTGAATTGTTCTTAAACTCAATTTAGATTCTTCGGAAAGTTGTTCTTGTGATAACCCCTTTCTGTTTCTTAAATCTTTAATTTTGATTGCTAAGTTTTGATTATTCATTTTAATACGTTTTGGTACTCAGCAAAGATATTTTGAGATAATTTCAACTGTTGCGCCATTATTATGACAATTTTATGACATTCTTGCAATTCATTGGCTTATATGGCATATAACTGGTACATGTTGTCGGGGCGCCGCTCCCGCGCGATTTTGCCATAATTGGAACGCGATGCAATCGCGCACCAGCGAGGGACTGCTAGAAAAACAGTAACCCTTACAACATGTTAACCCTGAAAAAGAATACACCCAAACATCGATTTACCCATAACTTACATCCATGTTTCAATCCCGGTTTCGTCAACACCCGGTTCAACCTTGGCCGTGCCGACCGCCCGAACACTTAATTGTTAGCGCAAGTTATTCATCAATTTGTCTTCAATTTGTTTTATTAATTTATTGCCATCACTTGGCAAGAAAGCCTTTGGCTCTACAATCTCTCCTTTATCGTTAATAAGCATAAAAGTCGGATATCCTGTGATTTCTCCACCATATTTTTTCAAATCATTTTTGAAGCTATCACTAATCATTAAATGATTACCTGATAATTCATAGGCTGCTATTATTTTTTTCCACTTTTCTCTGTCGGGACTATACTCATATGCAGCATATATCAGCTCTATCCCATTTTCATCAAGAAATGATTTTAAAGAGTCTTTGAATTTAAATTGATATTTGCACGGTCCACACCACGATCCCCAAAAGTTGATAAGTACGGGTTTGTTATTTAATCTTCTAACCAATTGGGAGTATAATTGGATAGGTTCTTCTTCATCTAAAAAAATGACATCGCCAGGTAATTCCCTTTGCGCCAGACTATCAAACTCTTCTGACCTTGGAATTAATACATTCTCTAATAAATTACCATGCATAGTTTGTTTCATATCAGGATTACTAGCCATAAATTTCTTAGCTAATTTTGAAGACTCTAGTTCCAAAGAACCAACGAAACTCATCATATTTCTCATTTTATAATTTTTGTAAACTTCCGGCGAAATGAAAGGTTTTATCTCTTCAATTCCCAATGAACGCCAGTTTGTTCCCCTTTTAGGAACAGAAAAACTTCCGTTCTTAAAACTTTCAAGGTAAAAAAGGTATACATCAATAAATCGTTCCGACAAGAATAAATCTTCAAGTTTTGTCTTTTCAACTGGATAACGTTTAAATAATTGCTTGTAAACATTAATTAGCTGATTATTTATTAATGAATCTTTTATCCCATACCTTCTGGGATTTACCCAAGTGGATTTAATTGTAATTGCCAATCTGTACGCGTTAAAATATTCAACGTTCAATTTTGCGATATCATAAAATTCTTTGGTTATATCACCACTGTTTAAAAGGCTGGTATAAATTTCTGCCTGCTTATTAGTCCTGCTCTCCAATTTTTTAAGCAAAGAGTCAGGTTCTAATAGATTCCACTCCTCGTTATAAAGATATCCCTCAGTTGCATTGTCAAACAAGTTATAATACATTTGTCCCATATTCATTTTATAATGAGTTGGTTGGTCGCCATTTTGTATTTTCCAACTATAAATGTCGGGACTATAAGGAACATTATAATCATCGTATTTATGACTTTTACAAATTATTGAGTAACTATTATCAGGTTCTAGAACAAGCCTGCACTCGTAAAAAGTTCTTTGTTCATTTGAATTTCTAAAGTGAAAATGAAAAAATTTAGTTGAATCAATTTTCTTTAGGAGAACAACTCGACCGGAACTATCTGGTTTAATGTCGCTGTAATTATTAAAATAGTTGCCATCAGAAATTGAATATTTAAAGGGAGAAAATCCATCGTAACCTACTAATTGAATTTCAATTCTTACATTATGCTCTTGACTCCATATGTATGAAGTTGACACCAAAAAAGTTATTAGAATAAGTATGATTCTTTTCATCTTTATAATTTGCGCTAATGTTCGTACAATCCAACAAGTTGGGTTATATCCTTATTATCGGGTTGGGTTATCCGTCCATTTTGGGTGTATAACCGTACTTTTTGTGTAAAACTTATATTCGGGCACGTAATCAATGCGTTATGGTTTTTATTCGGAGTTTAAAGTTAGCATAATAAAAAAATAAAACAACACGGGTTTATTTCCTCACACTTAGTTTATTTCTTCTCTAATCTATGATTTCCCTTCCTAATAAACCGGGGTTAACAACGGGGGCTAAAGCCCAACTTTGGAAGCTGAATCACTAACCCCGGCATTAATGCCGGGGCTAAGCATGGCCCCTCTGAAACGGGCTTTAGCCCGTCAGTAGTTTAAGCTCCACGGGCAAGCAATTGTTATTCAACGCTAATTGTATAGTCATCAATTTACTGCTTATGCAATAAAATGAGCAAAGATTTCTTTTGAAAACAGCGCTCTCCTTTAAACTGATTCAACGAATGTTCAAGCGTAAACCCCTGTTAAACTACGCCTTAACCAAAGCTATCTTTTGCAGGTTTTTCGCTACTTCAATCCGGTTAATAAACGAATCGATAATGGTGTCATAGAGTTCGTCGCCTAAAATCAGGTCCTCAATTCCGGCATCAATATTCGGGTTGTCGTTCACTTCAACCACATAAACTTTATCACCTATCATTTTCAAATCAACACCATATAAACCATCTCCGATAAGAGCGGCGGCTTTTAGTGCTGTTTTTATTACCTGCTCCGGCACTTCGCTAATGGGCAATGTTTCCGAATCGCCTGCTTTATCTTCGTCCTTTCCAATCCAGTTGTAAATTTGCCAATGATTTACCGACATGAAATATTTGCAGGCATAAAGCGGTTTATTATCAAGTATTCCTATCCGCCAGTCAAACTCAGAGTAGAGGAATTCCTGGCAAACCACCATATCCGATTTTTTGAATAGCATATCCAGTACCTGGAGCGCTTCCTCTTCGGTATTTACTTTAAAAACGCCCAAAGAAAATGCACTATCGGGTTGTTTCAGAACTAAAGGGTAATTCAGTTCGTTTAACAATTTTTTGTTGAACAGGTTTTTAGCGAAAACAGTGGTTTGCGGCGTAGTAATTTTATGCTTCCTGAAAATCTCATTCTGGTAGATCTTATTCGAACATTTCAGTATCGACCACGGATCGTCGATTACCACCAGGCCTTCGGCATATGCCATTCTCGAAAATTCGTAGGTATAGTCATTTACATTGGTGGTTTCGCGAATAAACAGTGCATCAAATTCGTTAATTTTATCCATGTCCTTTCGGGTAATAAACTCAATGTAAACTCCTTTCTTAATGGCTGCATTTTTAAATTTTTGAAGTGCTTCCCCGTTCGAAGGTGGCGTTTCTTCTTCAAATTTTACCAGCACCGCAATATCATATTTAAAGTTGGTGAGCCGGGGTTTGTAGTACCTCTTTTTATTAAAATATCTTTGAGCAAAACTGTACATACAATCCAGTTCGTTTTCGTTTAACCTGGCCAAAGTCAATACCTGGATGTCGTTAATTAACCACTTATCATGGCGGACAAACTCTACCTTAAAAAGTGGCGCTTCAAACAATTGATACATTTTCATGGCCAGCGTTTTAAAACCATGAACATCAGTTTGTCCAAAAAATATTTTTAACGAAAAGCTCTTGCTTTTTTCTTTATTAAGCGACCTGTTAATTGCTTCTTCAATATCGAAAGCAGCCGAGTGAACCACATTGATAAGCCTGAAATCGCGGATAGTAGCAATACTTGGAATAACGCGCTGCCCGCGTGCCGATGCCAGCAAGGAAACATAGTAACCGTAACTTTGATATTTGTATGAACTGCATAAATTAAAAATCCTGAACTCAGTACTGTTTTGGTAAACCGGGTTTCCGATGTACTCTTTTACCGTTATAATCCGTGCATTTACATTGTTAAAAGCCCATTTGTAGGGCTGATTAATTACAATCACATTCGTGGTTTTACCAGATGCTGTCTGAACATCTGTTTTTAATTCCATTTTTAAGGCATCTTCACCGGCTGAATAGTAGTCAGGAATTCTCTTTGTTTCGTAAAAGCCGCATTTTCGGTACCAGTTAACCAGTTTGGTGTTATGCGCCCTTACCTCGATTGTAATTTTTTCGAGTTTGTTTTCTATGGCAAAATCAAGTACATAGTTAAGTAACTGATTGCCAAACCCCTTGTTCTGAAATGATTGAAGGACAGCCACCGAATAAATACGCACACTGCGCCTGTATTTGAACAGGACGATCGAACCTATGTTTTGCTTTTCTTTGCTGATGGTTTCAGCAATAAGCACTTCCTGAGAATTACTGGTAATACTATGGCGTATACTTTTTCGTTGACTTTGCTGAAAGCCGGGGAAAGTGGCTTGCTCCAACCCGACCAGGAAATCCAGATCGTTTATGGTAGCTTTTCGAATATTCAGGTTCATTCGTTAAACGCTACTTCGGTGCAGAAATCGAATACTGCACATGTTTTAATATTCATATTCACAGTGTATTATACTGCATAATTTTTTAATCCAATTTCGGGTCGAATATAAATATATTTTGAATTGAGTGTTCTTTCTTTATAAGAATATAATAAATAAAATTTGCGGGTAAATTTCCAGTAAATTACAGCATAATTTAAA
>DASQBW010000229.1:0-5126 GCA_035635015.1 Draconibacterium sp.
GCGTATTGCTTCTGGGCTACATTTCATACGATAAATTGGGGATCGACTTGTTTCCCGATCTAAATTCACCTCGCATATTTGTTGAGGTGACATCGGGCGAGCGTCCTCCGGAAGAAATGGAGCAGCAGTTTGTTGAAAACATTGAAGCACTTGCTATACGTCAATCGGATGTGGTTCAGGTATCTTCTTCTTCGCGCGTGGGATCGGCACAGATAACCGTTGAGTATGCGTGGAATAAGGATATGGATGAAGCTTTTCTTGACTTGCAAAAAGCTTTAGGTTCTATGCAGAGTGGCGATATTGATGAACTTCAGATTACACAACACGATCCGAATACAACTCCGGTAATGATTGTTGGACTTAAACACAACGAGATTACCGATATGAACGAATTAAGAAAGGTAGCTGAAAACTACGTTCGTAACGAGTTGGTAAGGTTGGAAGGTGTTGCCGAAGTTGAATTATCCGGGCAGGAAGAAAGTGAAATAATTATTGAGACTGATCCTTATCGGCTAGAATCTCAGGATCTTTCGATGGATGATGTGGCCTCGCGGATTGAAAGTTTTAACCAAAACGTATCGGGAGGACAAATTACCGATATGGGCACGCAATACATTGTAAAAGGTATATCGGTGCTGCAATCGGTTGAAGACTTCGAGAATTTGATTGTGGGTTATAAGGCTGTTCAAAGTACGGAAACTACAACCAGTGAGAGTGGAGCTGAAATGGCTCCAATTTATATGAAGGATGTTGCTACGGTTTCTGTTGGTAATAAAGAACCGGCAAATATCGTTCACATAAATGGAGAACGGTGCCTGGGACTTTCAATCTATAAAGAAACAAAATACAATACCGTAAAATCGGTTGAGCAAATTAATGAGGCTCTTGCCAGCATTCAAAAAGCATTGCCAGGTTACGAACTTATCGGTGTAACCAACCAGGGTCGCTTTATCAGCGATGCCATTGGCGAAGTGCAGGAAACTGCTTTAATTGGTATTCTGCTGGCAGTAGTAGTATTGTTTGTTTTCTTACGCAGGTTCGGAACCACACTGATTGTAAGTGTTGCTATTCCTATTTCTATTGTGGCCACGTTCAACCTGATGTATTTTAATCATCTTACCATTAATATTATGACCTTGGGTGGTCTTGCTCTTGGAGCTGGTATGTTGGTTGACAATGCCATTGTGGTATTGGAAAATATTTTCCGAAATCACGAAAATGGGATGAGTGTAAAAGATGCAGCCATTAATGGAACTGCAGAGGTAGGCGGAGCAATTACGGCTTCAACGCTAACAACCATTATAGTTTTCTTACCCATTGTATACTTACATGGTGCGTCGGGCGAATTGTTTAAAGACCAGGCATGGACAGTAGCATTCTCGTTGGTTTCATCGCTGGTTGTAGCAATCTTTTTAATCCCGATGATGTACCATCGTTTTTACCGAAACAGAAAAGCGCCACTAAAATCAAAATCGGTTAAAGTTGGTGGTTACGGACGATTCTTGTCTAAGGTGTTGTCGGTTAAGTGGCTGGTTATTCTAATTACCACAGTGGCTATTGGTGGAGCATTGCTACTGGTACCGCAAATTGGTACAGAGTTTATGCCAAAAACACAAACGCACGAGCTTACAATAGACTTGAAACTGCAGGAAGGAACAAAACTAACAAGAACTGAGTCGACGGTCAGAAATCTGGAAGAAATCTTAAAGGAATATCTTGGCGATAACCTGGAGTTAATTTATGCACAGGCTGGGCCAACAACTGGTATATCTGGCGATGCAAGTGATATTTTTAAAGGCGAAAACACTGCCGAAATTAAGGTGATACTTAGCGATAATTCAACAATTTCAATTGAAAGTGTTATCAAAACAGTAGATCAGCTTACTGCTAATATTGAAGGACTTGAGGTAGGTTTCTCGCAGGAACAAAGTGCACTGCAGTCGATATTAGGAACCGATGAAGCACCGGTAGTGGTTGAAGTCAGGGGAGAGGAACTGGATGAAATTGAACGCATTGTTAACGAGGTGAAAGAAAAAATGCAGTCGGTAAATGGCTTATTTAACGTTCAAACATCGATTGAAGATGGGGCTCCTGAGGTTGAAATCCATGTAGACCGCATGCGGGCAGGAATGTATAATATTACTATTAACACCATAATTACTCAGATTCAGAGTCAGCTGCAAGGTATGGAGGCCGGAGCACTTGAGAAAAATGGAGAGATGCAGGACATTACCATTAAAATCCCTGAAAAGGGCCTCGATGAAATAGGTTCATTAATCATTAATTCCGGTGACCAGGTTTTCAGGTTGAGTGAACTTGCCGATATCAGTTACGGTGTATCTCCAAAAGAGATTTTCAGAAGAAACCAAAACCGAATTGGCAAAGTAACGGCTCAGTTAGAAAGTGGTATAGCACTCGATCATGTTGCTGCTGATATCCGCAAAGCCAGTTCAACAATTGATTTGCCCCAGAATTATAACATAAAGGTAACCGGTGAAGAAGAAAAGCGTCAGGATTCGTTACAGAACCTTACGTTTGCATTACTGCTTTCCATTGTGTTGGTTTATATGGTATTGGCATCTCAGTTCGAGTCTCTAATTCACCCTTTTACTATCTTGTTAACCATTCCACTGGCCGTTGTTGGTAGTGTGCTTGTTTTCTTCATTCTTGGAAAAACATTCAATATTATGGCCATTATTGGGGTAATTATGCTTGTTGGTATTGCAGTAAACGACTCAATAATTTTGGTTGATAGAATTAATCAATTAATTCGTGAAGGAGTGGATCGTAAAAATGCTATTCTGCAAGCGGGACAGCAACGTATCCGGCCTATTATAATGACAAGTTTAACTACCATTTTAGCATTGTTGCCACTTACTATTGGAGTGGGCGAAAGCGCAGCGCTCCGGTCACCTATGGCACTGGCTGTAGTTGGTGGTTTGGTAACCTCTACCTTGCTGACATTGATTGTGATACCATGTGTTTACGATGTTTTAGATCGGTTTAGGATGGTTTTTGTGAAGAAAAACCGGCCAGCAGAGGCTTTAAATTAATTAAAGATGAATGGAGGATAACTGTTTGAACAGAGCTCGTTGGGTTAACATTTTGAGCTACCAGCTTCAATTTGCTAATCAATTTATGTTACGACAAGTGGCTCTGACCAGTTTTTTTCCGAATAATTATTATAAATATGAAATTCATCATAAATAGAAAAATATTCATCAGTATGTTGTTTATAGGATTAACCATGCTTGGTTATATATCCTACAAACAACTACCGGTGGAGCTTATGCCTAATGCTGAGCTACCAATGCTCTATGTTAATGTGCAATCGCGCCTGGAGGTGGATCCAACTTATATGGAGAACCAGGCAGTTATACCGATTGAAGGAGCAATTGGAACCATGGAAGGCATTGAGGATATGGAATCTTCAATTAATAACCGTTCAGCTTCTATACAGGTAAATTTTAAGCAAAATGTAAATTTTAAATACACCTTCTTAAAGCTCCAGGAAAAGATTGACCTCATTGCATCCAATCTCGATGATAATTTTACAGTTTCAGTTAACAGGGTCAACACAGATCAGTCCTCCAATCAGTTTATGGAGCTGCAAATTAGGGGTAGTGGAGGTGTTGATCGTGTGCGAAATATCGTCGATCAGGAAGTTACCGAACATATGGAGAACATTGATGGCATTGCATCTGTATCGGTATTTGGTGGTAAAGAGCGTTCGATCGAAGTAACTTACGATGCCAACGCATGCGAAGCGTATGGAATTACACCGGCAGAAATAAGGAGTGCCATAGCAGGGAACTCTACAAACCGTACTTTTACAGGTTACGTGCACGATGCACAACGACAATATTTTGTGCACGTTACAGCCGAATACGATAAGGTTTCGGATATAGAAAATATTGTAGTAGCCGATGGCCCCATTTATTTAAAGGATGTAGCCGATGTATTTTTTGGGGTGAAGGAAAAGACTTCCATCAGCCGTGTAAATGGAATGGAAGCCGTTTCGATGATGTTGGTGAACGATTCACAGGCCAACCTTATTGATTTATCGCATAAAGTAAAGGAAGAGATTACAGTATTAAATGAAAAGCTTGCAGCCAAGGATTTAGAAATTGTGGTTCAGAGCAACTCGGCTGAAACCATGGAAGAAAATATCAACCAGATTATTCAGCTGGCATTAGTCGGCGGTTTTTTGGCAATTTTTGTTCTTTGGATGTTTCTGAAAAACCTTCGTATTGTTTCTTTTATTGCCCTGGCAATTCCAATATCGGTTTTTACAGCATTTAATTTGTTTTATGCATTTGATATCTCGCTAAACAGTTTAACTCTGGTCGGACTGGTACTGGCAATAGGTATGCTGCTTGATAATAGTGTGGTGGTGCTCGAGAATATTTACCGGCTCTCGGGTAACGGCATGAAAGCCGATCAGGCGGTAACGCAGGGAACAAAAGAAGTTTGGCGGTCGATTGTTGCAGCAACTTTAACTACAGTTACTGTTTTCCTGCCATTTGTCTTCTCAAACGATTACATGGTAAAACTGCTTGGTAATCACATTGGTGTATCCATAATCTCAACACTCCTTGTTTCGTTGTTTGTGGCATTGCTATTGATTCCGATGGCCGCTCATCTGCTATTGCGTAAAAAGAGGAAACACAATGTATTCTACGAAAAGGTTACAACCGATAACCGTATCATCCAGATATACATACTTCTACTTAAAACCGCGATGCGTAAACCGGCAAACACGGTTATCGGAGCTTTGGTATTTTTCTTTATAACTGTATTTGCTGTACTGGCAATTAGTGTTACCAATTTGCAGGAGGTTGAAGAAACACAATTTCCGATTTATGTAACAATGCCTACCGGAGCTACACTTGATGCTACCGATAAAGTTGTTGCCGATGTTGAAAGCCGTTTGGAAGATATAGCGGAGAAACAAGACTTGTCTTCCAACATTCAGGCCGAAGAAGCAATTCTCACACTTACACTGCGTGATGACTATAAAGATATTGACAACCGGACGATTGCCGATATTAAAAAAGATGTACAAGACCGCGTAAGAAATATTTCGCAAGGTGAAGTAGATCTCGAAGCTCCACTCTCGGGTGGTA
>DASQBW010000230.1:0-5629 GCA_035635015.1 Draconibacterium sp.
CATGAGGATACTATAATTAAAACTCAGTATCACTTATGGGGTGCTATAACTTCAATTATTAACACAAAATTTTTAAATTATGAAAAAACTTTTTTTACTGACCTTAATTGTTGCATTATTTGCAGCATGTGAAAAAAACGATCCTGTCGCCGAAATGGAGGGCGATTTATTGCTTAAAAGTGTGGATGTAACTGGCAATGGTGCTCCCAGCGGATTTCATTTTACACTCAACGTTATTGGCGTTGATAATGCTAAAACAGCTCCGATGGATGATAATAGTGGACACCGTATTTTTGTTCCACTCGAAGGAAGAGCAAAAATTGAGTTGATAGAAGGAGAAGATTTTGCAGTACTTGATGCCAACGCATTTGATGATCCGGCGCAATTCCAGTTGCCTAATCCTGAATTAGATCCTTATATTATAGGTGATGATATGACTGGAATAGATGTATTATCTGCTTATTCTGTCTACGTTCGGCCGCTAGGTAAACCAGGAGGTTTGGCAACAATTACGACTTGTGCTGATGTTGTAGATAGCGAGCTGTTTGATTTCCTGTCAAAAAAATATCAGAGTATACTTGAGACTGAAGTTGAGAATAGTGTAGACGGTTTTGGAGGCTATGCATCAGTAGAAAACGTTGCTTTAGCACTTCCATTGGATCAAAAAGGAAAACCAGGATTTGAAAATGTAACTGCAGAAATGTTAACCATTGTTTTACAAGTCACTATTACCATGGAAGATGGAGCAGTGGAAACGGAACAAATACGGGTACCTATCTTTGATCCTATGCTAGAGGATGAGTATTGGGCTGTTGACAATGATGGATTAAAATTAATTATGGTGCGTTTCTATCCTGGAATTAAAACGGATGTTACATACGCTGATGATAAGCTTAAGTAATTACTTTACTATAAAAGAAATTAAAGGCAACATTTTCTGTGTTGTCTTTTTTTATGCGTAAAAGCGAATATCACATAGAACCCTAAAACCTCAATCTTTCTCAATAAAAAAAGCCCCTCCGAAAATCGAAGAGGCTCCTGTATTTTTAATTTGAACTGTGTATTTTACAAAACAGTCACCAATAAACCTGCATCAGTATTTTCAACCTTAGCCACCTTCTTTTTGGTGAGGCCTTTAATGGCTTTATCCCATTTTTTGTTGCTTAGTCCGGCTTTTTCTTTTAGTGCAGGTAATTCAACGGGTGATTCAGCTTTCAACAGTTCGAAAACTGCTTTTTCGTCGTCGGTCATTTCCACCGCTTTTTTCTCCGGTTTCATTTGCGGGAAGAACAATACATCCTGTATCGACGGGCTATTGGTCATAAACATGGTTAAGCGGTCCATTCCAATTCCCATTCCCGATGTAGGAGGCATACCGTATTCCAGTGCACGCAGGAAATCCTGGTCGATAAACATTGCTTCGTCATCACCTTTTTCCGATAATTTTAACTGGTCTTCAAAACGTTCGCGCTGGTCGATTGGGTCATTCAACTCCGAGTAGGCATTTGCAAGCTCTTTACCGTTTACCATCAATTCAAATCGCTCGGTTAAATCAGGGTTGTCGCGGTGCTTTTTAGTAAGCGGCGACATTTCTTTTGGATAATCAGTAATAAACGTTGGCTGAATGTAGTTACCCTCACATTTTTCGCCAAATATTTCGTCAATCAGCTTTCCTTTACCCATGGTTTCGTCGATTTCAATATCGAGCTTTTTGCAGATCTCGCGCAGCTCGTCTTCCGACTTGCCATTAATATCGTATCCGGTGTGCTCCAAAATAGCTTCGGCCATGGTAACTCGCGGGTAAGGTGCTTTGTAATCGATAATGTTGTCGCCCAACTGGACTTTTGTGGTGCCGTGTAATGCAATGGCCACACGCTCACAAATTTCTTCCGTAAAGCTCATCATCCATTTGTAGTCCTTGTAGGCCACGTAAATTTCCATCACCGTAAATTCGGGGTTGTGAGTGCGGTCCATACCTTCGTTACGGAAATCTTTGGCAAATTCGTAAACCCCTTCAAAACCACCAACGATCAGTCGTTTCAGGTAAAGTTCGTTGGCAATACGCATATACAAAGGCATGTTCAGCGCATTGTGGTGCGTAATAAACGGACGCGCAGCAGCTCCTCCCGGAATAGGCTGCAATATTGGTGTTTCCACCTCATGATAACCATACTCGTTAAACATCTGGCGCATGGTATTGTAAATAATCGTTCGTTTTTTGAACGTTTCTTTCACTTCAGGATTTACGATCAAATCGATATAACGCTGACGATAACGTTGTTCCGCATCGGTAAAAGCATCAAAGGTTTTGCCGTCTTTTTCTTTTACAATCGGCAGCGGGCGCAACGATTTATTCAGCACTGTAAATTCAGTAACATGAATGGTTAATTCACCCATTTGCGTGATAAATGCATGTCCTTTTACTCCGATGATATCGCCAATGTCAAGCAATTTCTTGAACACTTCGTTGTACATCATTTTATCGTCGCCGGTGCAGATTTCGTCACGGTTAACGTAAATCTGAATACGTCCTTCGTGGTCCTGGATTTCAGCAAACGCAGCTTTTCCCATAATCCTGCGGCTCATCAAACGACCTGCAATCACTACATCCTGAAAATTCTTCTCCTCTTCCTTGAAGTTCTGTTTTATTTCTTTGGTGTTGGTATTTACATGGTACTGTGCCGCCGGGTAAGGATCGATACCCAACTCTCGCATTTTTTGCAACGAATTTCGTCTGATGATTTCTTGTTCGCTTAATTCCTGATGACTCATTTCTTTACTTTTATATTCCTGTCATTTTAAAAACGACAATTTGTTGTCTGGGAAACCTTCGCTGAATCCCTGTTAAAAAATTTGGGCAAAGATAATAAAAGTGATCGGTTGTAATTCTTGTTGTAGCAGTGAATCAGTTAAAAAATAATGTTGAGGATGAATGTTTTATTTCCATATGCAATTGCATTTTGTATCTTTGCGAACTTACATCTTGATAAACACGAAAACGCAGCATGGATAGAATTTGGAACTTAAAAAGACAAGGCGATCAAAACGAGGTAAAACACCTTTCTGCGGCGTTAAATGTAAACATGGTGATAGCGCGCTTGCTGGTACAACGTGGGATAAAAACCTACGCTGAAGCCAAAGCATTTTTCCGCCCCCGATTAAGCGATCTGCACGATCCGTTCCTGATGAAAGACATGGATAAAGCTGTTGATCGACTAGATAAAGCAATTGAAAATAAGGAGAGAGTAATTGTTTATGGCGATTACGATGTAGATGGAACGACTTCGGTGGCGCTGATGTATTCTTTTTTAAAACAGCGCATAAAAGATATTGAATATTACATTCCTGACCGTTACAGCGAAGGATATGGAATTTCGCCAAAAAGTATTGATTATGCCGTTGAAAAAGGAGTAACACTGATTGTTGCCCTCGACTGCGGTATAAAAGCTGTTGATAAAATTGCCAATGCAAAAGAACGCGGGCTCGATTTTATTATCTGTGATCATCACAATCCGGATGATGAAGTACCGCCGGCTGTTGCAGTGCTGGATGCCAAACAATCTGATTGCCGATATCCATACAAAGAACTTTCGGGTTGCGGAGTTGGATTTAAACTGTTGCAGGGGTACTGCAAAAAACACGATATAGATTACGAGGAAATTTACGATCTACTTGATTTGGTAGCCGTAAGTATTGCCGCCGATATTGTGCCGATAACCGGAGAGAACCGGGTGTTGGCTTATTATGGCCTCAAAAAACTGAACTCGAATCCTGGAATTGGATTACAAACCATCATCAATTTTGCCGGTATTTCCGGAACCGAAATTACCATCAGTGATATTGTGTTTAAAATCGGACCACGCTTAAATGCATCGGGTAGGATTGAGCACGGGAAAAAATCGGTGCAGATATTGGTTTCAACCGATGAAGATAAATCGGATTTGCTGGGTGAGGAGATTGACTCATTTAACGAGATCAGAAAGACTTTGGATCGCGATATTACACAGGATGCCCTGGATACTATTGCAAACAATCCGGAATTAAATAAAATGAACAGTACGGTTTTGTATAACCGGGATTGGCATAAAGGGGTTGTTGGAATTGTGGCATCGCGGGTTACCGAGCAATATTATCGCCCAACGGTAATATTAACCGAATCAAATGGTCTGGCAACCGGATCAGCACGTTCGGTTCGCGACTTTGATCTTTATGAAGCCATCGGGCAATGCAGCGATTTGCTTGAATCGTACGGTGGACACATGTATGCCGCCGGATTGACTATGAAGATTGAGAACATCCCGGAATTTAAGCGTCGTTTTGAAGAGATTGTAACCAACCAGATTACGGATAAACAGCAAATTCAAACCATTGAGGTGGATGCCAAAATCGCACTTAGTGAGATTACACCACGCTTTTACCGAATTTTGAAACAATTCGCTCCGTTTGGCCCGCACAATATGACTCCTGTTTTTGTTACCGAAGATGTTTTTGATGCAGGAACCAGCCGTTTGGTAGGGAAAAATCAGGAGCACTTAAAACTCGATTTGGTCGAACCTGACGTAAATTCAGGAATTTTTCCGGGCATTGCATTTAACCAATCGGATGCATACGATGTAATTACTTCAGGCTCGCCGTTTGATGTGTGTTACTCGATTAACGAAAACGAATACCGCGGCAAAACCAATCTTCAGTTGTTTGTAAGAGATATTAAAAAAAGAGAGTTTCTGGATTAATACGGAAGCGTTTTTAGTTGCTTTAACTCTTCAATAACTTTGGCTCCTGTTGCAACGAGTCGCTCTTTCGACTGGTGCCCGTCAGCTACCTAAATACAATCAACTTCCAGTTGTTGTGCTACCTCTCAATAGTGGTTGGTATTATGGATTATTAATACCTTGTTTAAAAACAAAACACATTCTAAGCGAATAATAGTTCGCATTCCATATATTAGGAAATTTGCCTCGAAAGTATAATTAGTGATTTAAGGTTTTAAATGTTATTTTTATAATCCTTTTAATAACAACCAAATGTCCGAAAATAAACAAGAGAGTTCAATGCTTCCCGATGAAATTATTATGAATAAGATTTATTTTATAAGGGAGCAAAAAGTAATGCTTCATAGTGATCTAGCAGAATTGTATGGAGTGGAAACACGACGACTGAATGAGCAGGCAAAAAGAAATAGTTCCAGATTCCCGGAAGATTTTATGTTTCAATTGTCAGAATTTGAATTTGAAAATTTGAAATCGCAATTTGCGACATCAAGTTGGGGAGGCCGTCGCAAATTACCCAATGTTTTTACAGAGCATGGTGTTTTAATGCTGTCAAGTGTTTTGAATAGTGAAGAAGCAATTAAAGTAAACATCCAAATTATGCGGATATTCACAAAAGTTCGTGAAACATTGACAGATAACCTGAGCATGAAACTTGACATTGAGGAAATCAAAAATAAGCTTGCTAGCCAGGATAAAAACATAGAATTAGTTTTTCACCTGTTTTGTGCGCTTTTTTCAGGCAAAAACACTAACACGCAGACTGTCTGGCAGATGTGTGTTTTTGTTTTGAAAAAATGGGTGTCTCGTTTATCTTTATTCGATGTTTATCCGAAAAAAGAAGAATAAAAGTGGAAGCA
>DASQBW010000231.1:0-5306 GCA_035635015.1 Draconibacterium sp.
ATATGATATTGTGAATTGTGGCGGGAACAGTTTCCAAAACATCCCCCGGCAAGAACCGGGATCATTTCCACCTGGTAATTATTTCCAAGGTTTCTTAAATCACAGTCTCGCGAATTAAAAAGCCTCCCCAATTCGGAAATACACTCCCCAATCATCTTTTCCCAGTGCCGCATCGAGGCCAATATTAAACTTTGCCGATTTAAAAGCCTGGTAGCGATAGCCTACTCCAAATCCGGGGTACAAATCCCAGTTAAAGTCTTTGATTGACGAGCCATAAATTGTAGCCACGCCGGCAAAACCAACCACTCCCATCCGGCTGGCAAAATTATAACGGTATTCGCCCTGCACAGCCATTAAACCATCGCCACGGTATTTGGCTTCAGAGTAGCCACGTATGTCATTTCCCCCAATAACAACCTGTTGTTCAAAAGCAATATCGCCAATACCGAAAATTCCTGAAAAACGTGTTGCGATAACATCTTTGTCGTCGCGGGTCGGAAAATACTGGTTGTATTCGGTGATAATTTTATTGGCCTCAATATCGTTGCCCATCCACTGCGGAAACGAATTCCACTTCAACCGTATTTGATTTCCTTCAGTGGGATAGTAAACCTCATTTCGGGTGTCCCACAAAGCAATGTATTGCAGCGAATGCGTATCCGTGGTTGCATCGGGAATTTCCTCATTTTCGTATTTGGTAAAATGATGCGAATAGGTATAGCTTATGCCCGCATAAAGTGTATGCAAAACTTTTCGTTGAACTCCTACACTTATAAGTTTTGTTTTTGTTTTATAATCGTAAAAACCGGGAGTGACATCGTAATCGTAATAAAATTGTGAAATATGATTTCCGGCAGCACCATAGAATTGAATGCGCCACTTGTCATGAGCCAGGTGCCAGCGGTTAAAAAAGCCAACAAATTTTGATCCGTTTGAAGTAAAAACGCCGGTAATACCAGATAATGATTTTGGAGCAATGGTATCGTTCGGATTTAACCGGTACATAGCCAGCGGCAGAACACCGTACATAAACTCAAGGTTACGGTTATAACTCATATACGGCATCAGGTTAAAGTTAAAGTTTTTCTCTTCTTTTTCCTGAACAACAGAAGAGGTGTCGTTGGGGGTAGTTTGACTATAACTACTAAATGCTTGTAATGTGACGAGGAGTACAATCAGATATTTTCGCATTATTGTATAAGTGTTGGTTTAAAATTTACTTCAAACAATTTAAGAAAAATAAGGAACATTAAAAGAACTTTTCATAATGTTTATAGGAAGACTTTAGCCGAAACAAACTCCAACTTCCAATTATGTCAAATTTCTCTTTCCACTGATCTCGTTTAAATTCTTATCTTACGATTATTAAATCATTCGGGCATGTTAAAAAAAGTTCCGCATACTTATGTTATAATATTTTTTCTGATTGTTATTTGTGCCGTACTAACATGGCTCATTCCCGGGGGAGAATTTGACCGCGAAAACGTTGTTGTTAATGGCGTTGAGCGCAATGTTATAAAAAACGGTTCGTTTCATCAGGTTGAGAGTGAACAACAAGGCTGGCAGATCTTTTCTTCCTTTTTTGATGGATTTTTACGCACCTCCGACATCATTGCCCTGATCGTTTTGTTGGGCGGTGGTTTTTGGATTCTAAACGACAGCAAATCAATCGATATCGGCATTTATTCGTTTTTGAAATTTCTTAAACGTTTTGAAAGGTCGAAATTACTATCTCGTATAGGCATCAACAATATTGTTTTGGTAAGTATAATGACCCTGTTTAGCTTGTTTGGAGCCATATTTGGAATGAGTGAAGAAACCATTGCGTTCACCATTATTTTTGTTCCGCTGGCTGTATCAATGGGCTACGATTCCATTGTTGGGGTTTCACTTTGTTTTGTAGCGGCGGCAATGGGTTTTGCAGGTGCTTTTTTGAACCCATTCACGGTTGGCGTTGCACAAGGACTATCTGACCTGCCCCTGTTTTCAGGATTGGAATACCGGATTTTTATGTGGGTCATTATTAACTTTTTTGGCTTCGTATATATTCTGCGTTATGCATCGAAAATAAAAAAGACTCCAACAAAATCAGTCGTTTACAACGACGACAATTACTGGCGGTCGAGAAATGTTTCCAACTCCATGTACATTGAAAAAATCAATCCTTTAGCTGCCTGGGTATCCTTTATTATTCTTTCCGTTGCCCTGGTCGCCTTCTCTTTTTCTTACCCGCAAAGCGGTATTGTTTTCGGGAACAGTGTTCTTCACCTCCCGGCAATCCCAACTGCAACGGGTTTATTTATTGTAACGGGTATTCTTACTTTGCGAAAATCAGTACAATATTACATACTAACCCTGCTTGTTTTTACCATTGTTTTTTTAGTGATTGGCGTAATGGGACACGGCTGGTACATTAAGGAAATTGCCACTATTTTCTTTGCAATGGGTGTGTTTTCGGGTATTGCTGCAAACAATTCGCCAAACAACATTACCAGGCTGTTTATTGAAGGGGCAAAAGATATTCTGCCGGCTGCCTTGGTTGTTGGATTGGCAAGGGCAATCGTCGTTATTCTTGAAGATGGGAACGTGATTGATACCATTTTGTTTTCTGTATCCAATTCCATGCAGGATTTTGGCGAAGTAGGAACCATTGGGGTGATGTACCTGATTCAAACCATGCTTAATGTTTTTGTTCCTTCAGGATCGGGACAGGCTGCTTTAACGATTCCTATAATGTCGCAAATTTCAGATCTAATGGGTGTTTCCCGACAGGCTACTGTTGTTGTTTTTCAGATGGGAGATGGAATGACGAATCTGATTACACCTACAAGTGGAGTATTAATAGGAGTGTTGGGTGTAGCACGCATCCCATACGAGAAATGGTTTAAATGGGCAGCCCCATTTGTGTTGATGCTTATCGTTATTGGATTTTTATTACTGCTACCAACTGTTTTTATGGATTTGAATGGGTTTTAGAAAAATGTGTTCAAAAGCAAAAAATAATGCGCTTCACGAACTAGAAGATGACGGTTTGCTCTTTCATTACAAGCTCACCGTTCATTACATCCACATAAAAATTCCAGATTGTTTTAGACGCTATCTTCCAACATAAACGCATTTCAATACAATTACCCTGGCGATAAGGAATGATCATCTTTTCAGGATTATCATCAGAATAAAATGCATCAGCAGTAATAACTGTTTCCTGATGCCCTATCCAATCATAATAGTAAAATTTTCTTCCAATTAGTGTTTGTTTGGCTTCACCAAACGAAACAACTTCTTCCGATGGCAACTGAATATCCGGATACCAGTGACCATAAGTTTGATAAACTCCTTTAGCTGAAACATACATTCCAATTTTAGTATCATACACTTCAATCCCATTAAACAACTGATTATCATAACGCACCATCCAACGATTTCTGTCGTTTTCATTTTCCTGAACCAGTACTCCTCCATAACTTACCCAGTCGCTGGTATACCAATCAGCCGTCAAACGTAAAAAATCCTCTACCGCATAAAATTTACGATTAGCTTCAATAAACAAACTTATAATATCTTCAACCGATTCTCGGTTATTGATTTTTTCAGAAAAAAGATCACTTCCCCAATGAACATCACTATTTCTTTTGAGAAAGCCAAAAGAGTCGACCTCAAAAAACATTTTGAAATCCGATTGCAAATCAGTAAACAAATTATTACGTTCAGTATCCGACAAGATACAATACCTGCTTGGATATTCAGAATCTGGAAATTCAGGATAATCATCATTACAGGCAAATAACAAACCAAGCAATAAAACGCAAATCGGGGATAAGTATTTCATACCTTCAAGACGTAACATAAGCTGGGAAGGTTGCGTTTAGGCACAAAAAAAGCCCGCATGCGCGAGCTTTAATGTCTTTATGCCGAGCGGAACTATTCTTCAATAGAGATTGCTTCAACAGGACAAACTTCTGCGCATGATCCACAGTCAGTGCAAAGTTCTGCATCGATGGTGTAAATATCACCTTCGGAAATTGCATCTACAGGGCACTCGTCGATACAAGTTCCGCATGCAATACATTCGTCTGAAATTACGTATGCCATAACAATGATTTTTTAGTTAAACATTATAGTTTCAGCAAAAGTACAAAGTTTGCCAAAAATTCAAAGTTCAAAGAACATTTAATTACTATGTTTTACATACACCCATCAACTCCCACTGATATACAAACACTTAACACTATAAAGCATATTAATATTCAATTAATCTTCTTTTTGTTAATTTTGCTATCAAATTACAAGAAACATGAATGTCTCCACATTATTAGAAACCAATTCCATAATACTTGCCTTGCTGGCCTCACTTTTTACCTGGGGCATAACAGCGCTTGGATCTTCAATGGTTTTCTTTTTTAAAAAAATCAACCAAAAGGTGCTTAACTCTATGCTCGGATTTGCCGCCGGGGTAATGATTGCTGCCAGTTTCTGGTCCTTGTTAAGTCCGGCCATAAAAATGACAGAGGAGATGGGAGAAATACCATGGGTGCCGGCGGTAGTTGGTTTTTTAAGCGGTGGTGCATTCCTGTTGATTATCGACAATATATTGCCACACCTTCACCTTGGTTTAAAAAGGGAAAAGGCAGAGGGAATAAAAACCTCCTGGAAAAGAAGTGTTTTACTCGTGCTTGCCATTACCTTACACAATATACCTGAAGGACTAGCTATTGGTGTGGCCTTTGGGGCATTGGCATCTACCCCCGATGCGGCAGCACTTTCGGGAGCAATTGCTTTGGCACTGGGTATTGGTCTTCAAAACTTCCCCGAGGGAGCCGCCGTTTCCATTCCGCTGAGACGTGAAGGTTTTTCGCGATTAAAAGCTTTTAATTACGGTCAGTTATCGGGAGTCGTTGAACCAATTGCTGCGGTTCTGGGTGCTTACCTTGTTATTCTGATGCAACCACTGCTGCCTTATGCACTTTCGTTTGCTGCGGGTGCGATGATATTTGTAGTTGTTGAAGAATTAATTCCCGAATCACAAACAGGAAATGAAACCGACTTTTCTACAATTGGAGCAATGTTAGGATTTGCAGTTATGATGTTGCTTGATGTTGCTTTAGGCTAATCCTGAAATTTCTTTTCTGATGCTTCGAGCAAAAGTAACTGTTGCCTCAGGTCTGCCTTTTGATAATAGTTTTCGTGTACAAAATTCAGGTATTTAAGAATTTTAAAGGCGTTGAACTTTTGGAAGAAACGCACCTGAAAAGTTTCGAGGCGTGAACAATTGCTATTTAGCTCATCAAGCTCAAGAAAAAACTGAT
>DASQBW010000232.1:0-5709 GCA_035635015.1 Draconibacterium sp.
CTCCTCGTGAAATCTTACTACAAACAAAATTTGGAGTACGATTTTCCGAGGTCAGAATGACCGAAGGAATCGCACGGCTCTCCGAGGAGTTTACGACGAAGGAGCCTTGTCCCCATATCACCATTAATCAATGAAAGCATGGACCTACATAACTACGAATAAATATAACCGGGTTCTCTATACAGGCGTCACAAGTGAATTAAAGGCGAGAATTAACAGTCATAAAACCAAAAAATATCCGAATTCTTTTACAGCAAAATATAATGCTGATAAACTTGTTTGGTATGAGGAATTAAATAGCATTCACCCTACGAAATAATGGCAAATATGTTAGATAATTTTTTTTGGGTATATATATTACAGAGCTTAAAAGATGGGAAAAAGTATACTGGATATACAAAAGATTTGCCATTAAGATTTGAGGCTCATCAAAAAGGAGAAGTCCCCTCTACTAAAGATAGAAGACCATTCAAATTAATATATTTTGAAGGTTGTCTTAATCAACAAGATGCAACGAAAAGAGAAAAATACCTAAAAACACATTACGGTAAAATGTATTTAAGCAAACGTCTCAAATCTTATTTCATGGGGTAAATCGATGCCAGAGCGAGAGAAAAACAGATAAAAGCAGGATCCAGAGCAAAAAAGATCATGCTCATTGAGGAGATTAACCCGGATTGGGATGACTTATATTACACATTATAGAGCTTAACAGCATAAGATCACGTCGTCGTGCCTCTTCAAGGCACTCCTCGTGAAATCTTACTACAAACAAAATTTGGAGTACGATTTTCCGAGGTCAGAATGACCGAAGGAATCGCACGGCTCTCCGAGGAGTTTACGACGAAGGAGCCTCAATCCTCCTCAAATCACAGACAACGAATAAAGCAAGCAAATATTAAACACCATATATGAAATCAAAACAAATCCACCGCCTGCTATCACTATTGATGATAGCCGCAACCCTTTCCCTTTTTTCCTGCCGCAGCAGCAAGGAACTCATTTACATGAAAGATGTACAGAACAACCAGATGATCAAAGCACTGGTCGATACCGTTACCGAATACATCATCGAACCGGGCGATATTCTCTACGTAAGTATTAAATCGATGAATGCCGAAGTAAATGCCCTGTTTAACCCCGAGTCTAATATGGAGGCCAGCAGTTATAATTCGTACCAACGCTTTACAACTCCTCAAGGTGCTTACCTCTACGGTTACGAAGTAGACGACAAAGGCAACCTGCAACTGCCCATCCTCGGAGATATCCCGGTAGCCGGTCATCCCAATTCAGAGGTAGAGCGTATAGTACAACAGTATGCGGATAAATACCTGAAGGAAGCCATTGTAAAAGTAAAACTGCTCAACTACAAGGTAACGATAATGGGAGAAGTTAAAAATCCGGGTGTTTTCTACAACTACAACAATAACTTTACGGTGCTGGAAGCACTGGCCATGGCCAATGGAAATACCGATTATGCCAACATCACCAACGTAATGGTTATCCGTCCGCAACCCGACGGGCAAAAAGCAATGATCCTTAATCTGGCATCATCCAGTGCATGGTTGCAAAAAGGCTTCTACCTGCACCCCAACGATTACATTTTTGTGGAACCCGACAACCATAAAAACTTCCAGCTCAATGCCCAGGCCTATTCCATGATCATCTCATCGGCCAGTTTACTTTTAGCAGTATTTGGACTGCTGAAATAGAGGAAGAGTTGGCAGACGGAAGGAGGAAGTCGGAAGAAAGATTTAACATGTCGTGTAGTAACGGCATAAGATCACTTCGTCGTGCCTTGCGGCTCTCCTCGTGAAATCTTACTACAAACAAAATGTGGAGTGTGATTTTCCGAGGTCAGAATGACCGAAGGAATCTCAAGGCTCTGCGAGAAGTCCCGAGACTTCGGGACGCCGAAGCAGCCTCACTCCCACAGCAGTGACAATCAAAAAAAGATCATTAAACGCCAACGCTACCCCTGGCCCCCAAGGGGGAGCCAATCGCACAATTAGAAGTTTGAAGATTTTGATCTTAGATTAGAAAGAAGTTTAGAACGAAAAATATACTCCTAAATCAGGTCTAAGTCCCCCATGGGGGATTTAGGGGTAGAAACCACCATAAAGCTTGCGCTACCCCCACCCCCCAAGGGGGAGAGCCAACACACAGATTCGATGTATGGATGAACTGGAAAAACAAATGTACTTTGGAGCAACTCCGGTAACTTTTAAAAAAGCAAAACAGTTAAGATCCCGGATGACACCTTCAGAAGAAAAATTATGGGAACACCTAAAAAGGAAACAAATATGTGGGGTTCGCTTTAGAAGACAGCATCCAATCGAAACATTCATTGTAGATTTCTATTGTCATGCGGCAAAACTGGCGATAGAAATTGATGGAGATATTCACAATAAAACAAAAGATTACGATAATAGGCGTACCAAAGAAATTGAGAAATATAAAATAGCTGTACTCAGATATACTAATGAAGAGATAAAAAGTAGTTTGAAAAAAGTTATCGCAGATATCACCTCTTATACAAAACTCAGGCTAAATACATTATAAAACCGTAACACCTTATCAAGTCCCCCTTGGGGGATTTAGGGGTAAAACAAGAAGATATTGATCTTCGATTAGAGAAAAGTTTAGAAAGAAATACATTATCCCAAGTCATACTAAAGTCCCCCTTGGGGATGTAGGGGTAAAAAAAGAATAACAAATCAAGATTGCGTCGGAACACCACAGCTGTTCCCCGCAATGATAAAGAATCCAAAAGACCTGAGGAAAGGAATAATAAAAAGCTTTTCAGTAACGGCATAAGATCACGTCGTCGTGCCTCTTTGCGGCACTCCTTATGAAATCGTACGCTAAACAAAATTTAGAGTGCGATTTTCCGAGGTCAGAATGACCGAAGGAATCTCATGCCCGAAGCAGGGATCTAACCCAGACAAAGCAATCCAAATCCAACCACAAAAAACACGAACCACAAAAACACGCTTCATAAAAACAAAAAGATAATATTTTTTACCATGACAGCGAACAACAACAACCTGCATCACCCGGCCATTGAGCAAAACGACGAAATAGACATCAAACGTTTGTTCTTCCTGCTTTTGAGCAAATGGTACTGGCTGGCAATCGGACTTTTCCTGGGTGTATCCATTGCTTATTTTGTGGTAAAATTCACTCCAGCCAACTACATGGTAAACACCAGCCTCCTGGTAACCGACGAAAGTAAAGGGCTGAATGTGGAGAATATCTTTATGGAGAATATGATGGGGACTGCCGCTAAGGTAACACTGCAAAACGAAGTGGAATTTCTCAAATCATTTACGCTTAACCATCAGGCGGTCGACAATCTGAACTGGCAAACCTTCTGGCAGAAAAAGAACCTGGTGATCTGGAACGGAATCTACCTCAACGAGCCTTTTATCCTTACAAAGACCAACGAGGCTTTAAATCCCTCAGGATTATTTGTCTACATCACCCCACTTTCTGAAACACAATACAGGGTTAAAGCCGACGGAGAAATTAAAATTAATAACAATCCCGTAAAGATAAAATTCGAAGAAACAGCTGTTTATAACGAAGTATTCTCAAACGACTATTTCAATTTTATTCTCACGCCAAAAGATGATGCAGCTAAACGTATTGGCGAATACTATCGTTTTTCGTTTTACGACAAAAATAAGCTCACCACGTCATACATAAAAAGAGTGAATACCGAATACGGTAAAGAAAGCGAGGTAATTAAACTATCGGTTGAGAGCACCGAATCCATGCGCGAGATCCACTACCTTAACGAACTGGTACGTGTATACCTCGAACTTAAACTCGACCTGCAAACACAAACACAAAAACGATCGCTCGACTTCATCGATTCACAACTTTCAGGCATCTCCAGCGACCTCAGCGAAGCAGAAAATACCTTTACCGAATTCCGCTCCAAAAACCAGATCATCGACCTCAGCAGCCAGGGAAGTTTGATCATGGAACAGCTCAAAGAAATCGAGCAGGAAAAATCACAGTTGCAAATGCAGCTCGACTATTTTAAAAACCTGCAGAAATACCTTGGCAACATTCAAACCGCCGATCAGCTGGTAGCCCCTTCGGTAGTCGGCATTACCGATGCCACCCTCAATTCACTGGTACTAAAACTCAGCGAACTCTACAGCCGGCGAAAAGTACTGGCATTTAGTGCACGAGAAAACAACCCTTCGCTGATTTTGCTGAATTCAGAGATCGACCAGGTAAACGATCAGCTTCGCGAAATGCTCGTGAACCTTATCGACAACACCGAATTATCGGTTAATACACTTAACTCCCGCTACAATCGTATCAACAAACAGCTCAACAATATGCCCGAGCAGGAGCAACAACTCATAAACATCCAGCGGCAATACGAGCTTACCAACGAAATTTACACCTACCTGCTGCAACGCCGTGCCGAGCTCGAAATAGCACTGGCCTCTGCCGTAGTAGACATACATATCATCGATCCGGCTCAGTTTGAACGCCTGGAACCTCTGAATAAAAGTCCCATGCTCCTCCTGTTAATAGGTGCCTTCCTCGGACTTTTGCTGCCCGGCGTAATCATACTGGTCTTCGATTTCTTTGATAACAGCATCCACCTCCAGGATGAAGTAGAAAAACTGACACCCCTAACAATCATCGGAAATGTCTTCCACAGCAACAACAAATCCGAACTGGTGGTGGTAGAGCATCCAACCGCCCCAATCACCGAATCGTACCGTACCATTCGTACCAACCTCCAATACAAACTAATTAGCGGTAAACAAAAGGTAATCGGACTGCATTCAGTTCAACCTGGCGAAGGAAAATCCTTTAATGCTACCAACCTGGCATGCATACTGGCTATGAACGATAAGAAAACCGTACTCCTTGGTGCAGATATGCGTAAACCCAGGTTACATCATATCTTTAACCTTGAGAACACAAAGGGATTAAGCAATTACCTTGCCGGCCAGTACAACAGCAAAGAGATAATTAAGAAAACAACTATTGAGAACCTGTCGATCATCGTTTCAGGACCTGTTCCTCCCAGCCCTGCCGAATTGATCGAACGCCCCGCATTTACAGTACTACTGGAAGATTTAAAAGCTGAATACGATTATATCATTATCGACAATGCTCCGGTATCGCGGGTAACCGACGGATTGATTACCAGTAAACACAGCGACCTTAACTTGTTTGTATTGCGCTACGGAGTAAGTAAAAAAGACCAGCTGAAATACATTAACGACATCGCCAAACAAGGCGTAATGAATAACCCCGCCATAGTTATAAACGACATTAAATTGAACCGTTTAGGCTACGGCTACAGCTATTCTTACCAATACGCCTATGGAAAGGGATATACGGATTAGCTTCTTAGCACGAAAAAGTCCCCCATGGGGGATTTAGGGGTAAAAGCCATCGCTACCCCTGACCCCAAGGGGGAAAGCCAAACGCACCAAGGAGTAAAAAAAAGTAATGATAGAATAGAGCAATAACAATCAATAACAAGCAATCATGTTCAAAACCAAATCTCCAACTCCCGATGCAATCGGGAAAGCGCGCTGGACTGGCGAAATGAGGCTTTGCCGAATTACAGCGAACGCCTTTAAAATAAAATTATTATAGTGAGGTGAAAAGGCGGGCCGGCGAAGGCGTGAAGGGGATTTCCGGTCGGAGCGGCCGTAACGCGCAGAC
>DASQBW010000233.1:0-2671 GCA_035635015.1 Draconibacterium sp.
GTAGGTGTACAGTATACAAATATCATATTAAAAATTATTCTACTACAAACATAGTACTAAAAAATTAGAAATAAAACTATTATTATAGAAAAAATACTATATAAATAGTAAATGTACAAAAGACATAAAAAAACCGCCTGAAATACAAGCGGTTATAACAGCGTCATTATTTCTTAGTTATCGAAGGTGAACTCCTCTGAAGCAGTTGCTTTGGTTTCTATCTGGTAAAAATAGTCTGCATTGGTGGCATCATCTTCAAAAATTATCGCCTGCACTTCTACGGTGTAGGAACTACCTGTATCTAAAGAATTATCCCATGTACCTGAATTTTCATCAGCAGTAAAACTATCCGCACTTCCTGATATCAGATAGCTGATAAAAATTGTTTCATCGTCTTCATTAAGTATCAGAACTACATAGTTTTCAGCATCATCGTTATTGTTCCATTCAAGGTATACTGTTTGGATACTTGTTGATACGCCAACTGAATCGATGGTTGGGATATCAACATCGGTGAAAACGTGATCTTCTATAGCTGAATATTCCACATCTTTGTTTGTTACTAAAAATTCGTAAGCATCTGATTCCGGTGCAGTAGTGGAAAAATCTTCATCAGAAGGTTCATAATAGTAGGTAATCTTTTGTGCATTTTCTTCAGAAAGAGTGAGTGTTGAATCGCCGGGAAGGTTTACCTTGGCTGAGTCCATTTTCATGTTGGAGTAGGCATAATAAGATAATGCGAATTTTTCTTCACCATCAATTATTCGTTTGGAAGTTATAACTTCTCCAATAACCTCAAATGTTTCCGGGTCATTATCGTTGCAAGCCCAAAATCCGGTTACAATAAATCCGAGTAATACCAATTTGCTAATTTTCTGAATGTTAATCATTTTGTTTTGTTTTAAAATTTCCATTGAATCTTTTTTAGATTCTAAACTTTTAACTTGTCTTTGAGTAGATGCAACTGAAGTAATAATAGTTGCTTGACAAATTGACTTTTTTTACGCTCGCAACATATTTTGAATTTCAGGTGGCAAAAAAGCATAAAAAAACCGTCTGGTTTGCAGACGGTTGAGTTGTTATTGGCTGTAAATTGTTATTGCCATATAATATCTGATTCCGAAACGTTTATTTCCTGAATTTCATGATCGTATTCACTCTCAGTTGCATCGTCCTCATAGCGGTATGTATGCAACTCAATAGTGTAACTTTTGCCGGCACTCGGTGTTTCATACCAGGTACCTGATGCAGTTGGATGATTAAAGATTAATTGCTTTTGAATTTCGAGCAATGGGAGACTGCGAAAAGCCAACTGGCCTGCCGAATTAATTAGTAGAACTCTGTATCCTTCACCAAATGGATTAGATTCCCATTCAATACTTAATCCTTCAGTTACGAATGACACTGATTTGATAATGGTTGTATCAATATTGTCGAATGTTAATAGATCTGTTGCCTGGTGATTAATGTCTTCGTTTACGACTAAAAACTGATAATTATTTTCAGCAGGAATAATGTTGGTGTACACTTCCTTAGCAGGAATATTATTCCAGATTCGCATTGATGCATCTGTTGGAGTTAAGGTTAATTCAGATCCCTGGGGGAGACTAACTTTTGCAACACTCATTGGCTGATTTCCGTGAGCCGCATAAGCAATAGCATATTTTGCCTCATTATCGACAATTCTTTTAATCACATATACATCGCCAAATACTTTAAAAGGAACAGAATTGTCATCATCGCTGCAGGCAAACATGCCGGCAAGAACAAATAATATTATCAGTGCCTTTTTCAAGTTTTTAAAATTTTTCATAGCGTTACTTTTTATTTCTTCAAATTGTTCTGAACTATTTTTGATTTTCAGGGCCCGAAGATTTAAACACCAATATCGGCATTTTTTTTTAATCGTATTTACAAAGTTGCTGATTAAAATTTAAGAAACAGTACAGACAAGCGTTAATAAAACCGGAGTTCAACTATTTTTTTACTTCTTCTACAATTTCTTTCAGGATGTAGTCGGCTGTTTCTACATTTGGAACATTTGAAAAACTTAGCGTTAATTTCCCCTTTGTTTCTTTCATCCGGCCTTTTGTTTTTCCGTTTTGGATGTATTGTACAATTTTAATAAAATCGCCCGATTGGTAAAACGACGATTTCTGGTCGGAGACAAAGTAACAGATCATTTTTTTGTTCTTCAGAATGATCTTTTCCATACTTAAATCGATGGCTTTCCAGCGAAGCGGAAGAATGTCTATCAGCTCGCGGGTTTCGCGCGGGAGCTCTCCAAATCGGTCAATCAGTCCTTTGGTAAAGTTGTCCAGTGCCTCCTGGCTTTCAATGTTATCCAATTCGCGGTAAAGCATCATGCGCTCCGAGTTTCCTGGAATATAATCGCTTGGGAATAGGAGTTCCATGTCGGTATCAATGGTGCAATCGTTCACATATTTTATATTCAGGAAAGCCTGCGATTGTGCCTTATCCTCTTCGGCAAACAAGTTTTTAAATTCGTCTTGTTTCAATTCCTGAATTGCTTCATTTAAAATGCGGTGATAGGTTTCAAAACCAATGTCGGCAATAAAACCACTTTGTTCTGCTCCCAGCATGTTTCCGGCACCACGGATATCAAGATCTTGCATAGCAATGTTAAAACCACTACCCAATTCCGAAAACT
>DASQBW010000234.1:0-7371 GCA_035635015.1 Draconibacterium sp.
GTTCATAGTACTATTCAATTTTACCATGTTCTGTAAGGATCGACTTTAATGTCTCACTATCTTTTGCAATTCCGTCTTCGTCGAAAACCATAACAAACTTATCGTCGGTAGCACGATCGTGAAAGATCTCTGCCCTTTTCCCTGGAAAAACTTTGGCCCGTACCGAAAACGTAAAAAGTGTAAGCAATGTTATGGAAAGGATAGTTGCCACAATAGTTACCACAATAAACGACGGGAAGGCATTAAACGGTTTTCCTCCGTAACGTAACGGCCAGTCGATTACTGCTGCATAAGTCAGGAATCCGAGGATCCCCAATGCTGCAAACAATCCGTAAAAGAAAGCTGCATGTGTAATGCGTGTTTTTATGGGCATTCCTTCCAGTATTTCGTGTACCGGGTAGGGCGTGTAAACCTCAACCGGCATTACTCCTTTGTCTTTTAGTTTTTCAAAGGCATCAACTAAAGTTGCTTCGTCGTCAAAAACGCCAAGGATATATTTTTTACTCATGACTCTTTGCTTTTAGTTGTCCGTTATTTGGTTTGTCGAATTTTGCCACACTTTTTAATTCCGAAATGGCAATCATTGGAATGTAACGGAAGAACAACAGAACCCCTGCTAAAAACATTCCTAGTGTTCCGATAAAAAATCCGATTTCAACGTAGGTAGGCGAGTAGCTGGCCCAGTTGGCCGGCAGGTAATCGCGACTGAGCGTGGTAACTACAATGTTAAAACGCTCGAACCACATACCAATATTGATGATAATTGAAATGATAAAAACCATCCACATACGTTTGCGCACGGCTTTAAACCAGAACAGCTGCGGAATTACAGCGTTAGCCGTAAACATCGCCCAGAACTGGAAAGCATAATCGCCAAACAAACGGTTTTTAAAGAACATATACAACTCGTAATCCGATGCCGAATACCAGGCCATAAAAATCTCGGTCATATAAGCAGTGCCCATAATCAGTGAGATAAATATCAGAATCCGGCAAATGGCATCAACGTGTCGGTCGGTAATAAAGTCGTTCATTTTATACATGGCACGCATGGTAATTACCAGGGTGAGCACCATGGCAAATCCCGAGAAAATAGCTCCGATTACAAAGTATGGCGGGAAAATAGTCGTGTGCCATCCGGCTTGTACCGAAACAGCAAAGTCGGTAGCCACAATCGAGTGTACCGAGACAACCAAAACAGCTGCAATTCCACCCAGAACAAAACTCAGTCCCTCAAAACGTAACCACTCGCGGCTTGATCCGGTCCATCCAAAAGAAAAGAAACCGTAAACGGTCTTTTTAATTTTTGATTTAGCCGTATCGCGAACGGTAGCAAAATCGGGAACCATTCCGAAATACCAGAAACTTGCTGAAATAAGCAGGTAAGCTGAAATGGCCACAAAGTCCCAAAACAATGGTGAGTTAAAATTCACCCAAAGCGGGCCACGCGTATTCGGATAAGGGAAAATAAAGAAAAACAACCATGGACGACCCATGTGTAACAGCGGGAAAAGGCTGGCACAGAAAACGGCAACAACGGTCATCGCTTCTGCGGCTCGGTTAATGGCGGTTCTCCATTTCTGTCGTAATATGAGCAGGAAAATGGAAAATGCAGTTCCGGCATGTCCGATACCAATCCACCAAACAAAATTGATGATGGCCCAACCCCAGGCAACCGAGTTGTTTACTCCCCAGGTACCAATTCCGGTTGAAACGGTGATGTATTTGCAATACAAACCAAATCCGAACATGCCCAAACTCACCAGCATGGCTGCATACCACCAAAGCGGCGTTTTGTCATGGATGGGTGCTAATATCTGCTTCGAAATCTGACTAAACGATTTCTCACCATCAATTAGCTTTCCCCTTACGACTGAATTAAACATAGGCGTTTATGCTTTTTTGTTTCTTACTTTAGTTAAATATCCTACCGATGGCAGGGTGTGCAATTCTTCCAGCAAATGGTAATTGCGCTCGTTTTTAAAGAGCTTGTTTATTTTGCTGTTTTCATTGTTTAGATCGCCAAATACCAGCGCATCGGCCGGGCACGACTGAACACATGCAGGTTGCACTTCTCCATCCTCTAGCATTCTTCCGGCAACTTTTGCTTCTGCTTTTTTCTCCTGAATACGTTGCACACAGAACGAGCATTTTTCTACCACACCACGCGAGCGAACCGTAACATCAGGGTTAAGTACCATACGTCCCAAATCGCTGTTTGAAGCGTAATCGAATTCCGGATTTTGCACATACTGGAACCAGTTAAAACGGCGTACTTTGTACGGGCAGTTGTTTACGCAATACTTGGTTCCAACGCAACGGTTGTAGGCCATTTGGTTCAAACCTTCCTCGCTGTGTGGTGTTGCCGAAACCGGACAAACATTTTCACACGGTGCATTGTCGCAGTGTTGGCACATTACCGGCTGATGATACACATCCGGGTTTTCGGCATCGTTCGAGAAATAGCGGTCGACACGAATCCAGTGCATAATCCGGCGATTGCGAACTTGCTCTTTACCGATTACCTGCACATTGTTTTCGGCCTGGCATGAGATGGAGCAGTTTCCACATCCCACACAACTTCCCAAATCGACGGCCATTGCCCAGTGGTGACCTTTAAATTCCTGCTCAGGATATAAGGAAACGTGGTGTTCCAGATGCTCCTTGCGGATTTCATTACCCGAAGCCGGATCAAGTTGCCATTTATCGAAATTTGTTTCGCGAACAATTGGCCGGCCTTCCATTGAATGATGCGTTTGCGACAGTGCCAGCTCGTAAGTTTTGTCAGTAGTCTGTACAT
The DNA here is from genome assembly GCA_035635015.1 of Draconibacterium sp. Taxonomy (GTDB): domain Bacteria; phylum Bacteroidota; class Bacteroidia; order Bacteroidales; family Prolixibacteraceae; genus Draconibacterium. The sequence continues at coordinate 2,801 of DASQBW010000234.1, forward strand.
TGGCACCACTTAACCAAAGTTGTTTGGCATTGTTTTGAATGGATGCCAGCGCGTACATATTTGTACCAACACCGTCGCCAACTTTTCCGGCTATTTCGCGGCCGTAACCCAATGCTACCGAAATGGTATCAGGAGCTTGTCCGGGCTGCACAAAAACCGGTATTTCAATACCGTTAATGGTAATCACCGATTCATTCTGTACCCCATTTTCTTCGGCCCATTTTACAGGAACTGCAGCAAAGTTGTCCCAGCTGATCTTCGCAATGGGATCGGGCAATTCCTGTAACCACGGGTTGTTGGCAGAACTTCCGTCTTTCAAAGCCACACTCTGATAGAGAACAATTTCCCATCCCTGTGATTCTGAATTGCCAAGTTGCAGCGCATTTTCTAATCCATTTTCGCTGTAAACCGGTGCCTCTGCAGTTATCTCGGTTTCGAATACTCCTTTTTGTAAGGTATCGTTCCAGAATAACCGGGAATCGGAATATTTTGATTGCAAACCTGTGAAGTTCTCTTCCCAGTTTGCTTTTAAAATTTCGTAATAGTTGGGCTGTTCTTCGCCGGCCCATTTTAGCAGCGTTTCCTGAACCTGTCGACTGTCGAACAGTTTTGAAATAGTTGGCTGCGACAAACTGAATACTCCCTTTTTAGGTTCGGCATCATTCCACGCTTCAAGGAAGTGTGGGGCAGGGCACACCCAATGGCAGGCTGCTGTTGTTTCGTCTTTCCGGTCAGAAAACGAAACCGTGAGTTCAGCGCCAGAGATCAGTGCCTTTATTTCCTCGCCTTTTGGATGATTGTACACCGGGTTTACACCCCAGCAAAGGACTCCGGCAATTTCTTTATTTTTTAATCCGCTAATTACTTTTTCAAAATCGGCATCAATCGCCTGATGCGTATTTAGCGGTCGGTCGAATAGAATCGTTGAACTGTAATTTCCCAGAAGATTATTGATGGCATTAACGATCAGTTGGGTATTTACATTGTTGCTTCCTGAAATCACCAATGAATTTCCTTCGTTCGCCAGCAGGTCTTCAGCCAAGCCTTTCACATCAACCGGACTGCCGGGAGCAGCTATGGTCATAAAACCTTTTGCCTGCATCAACTGGTAATACAGCGCTGTTAAAATCGTCTTTTCTTCCGACGGTTTTATGGGTACACGAACATCGGCATTTGATCCTGTTAAAGTCATTCCCGACTCAAACTGGTAATGACGACTCATTTCATCGCCTTTATCCAGCACCCGTCTTCCGGCGGCATAACCTTTGGTATATTCAGTTGAAGAAAGCCAGGTGCCCAAAAAGTCGGCACCAAAACTGGCAATTACTTTTGCACGTTCAAATCGATAATCAGGAACGAGGGCGGTACCAAAACTCTGCTGGTTGGCTTCCAGAATTCCACTCGCCGAAACCGCATCGTATTTTACCCATTCAACATTGGGATATTTTTCCTGAAAGGTGGCAATTACTTTTTTCGTTGTTGGAGATATTATACTCGACGTTAGCAAAACAACTTTTTGATTGTCGTTATTAAGCTGCTCCAATTTCCGGGTGATGTAGCTGTCGGCTTCTTCCCAGTTGGTTGCCTCGCCTCTTTTTAGCGGAGTTTTAAAACGGGCGTCATCATACAAATCAAGCACCGACGCCTGAACCCTTGCAGAAGTTCCTTTTTGCGAAACAGGAGACAGGTCGTTGCCTTCAATTTTAATGGGGCGACCGTCGCGCACTTTCACTAAAACACTGCAATATTCATTGGCTTCAAAGTAGCTCGAGGCGTAATAGTTGGCCATCCCGGGTGTAACTTCTTCCGGTTTTACCAGGTAGGGAATGGCTTTGTCGACCGGCCTTTTACAGCTGGCAACAACTGCTGCCGCTGCAACGCTAAATCCAAAAGTCTTAAGAAAATCACGTCTTGATGATCCTGACGACTTTTTTATAACGGCGCGTTTGGCATCCAGTTCCAGTTTAATCTCGTTTTGCTTAAACTCTGCCGGATTATTTAACTCGTCTAAACTTCTCCAATATTTTGTCATAGTTGTTTGATTCTGCTTTAAACATGAATGATTAGTAGTGGCAACGCATACAATCATTGGCGCCAATATCAACTGCTTTTATTGAGTCTATCGCTCCGGATTTCAGTTCTTCGTGCAATTTCACGTAATGTTCGTAATAACCATTATTTCCAAAGTTAACCTCGGTGTCGCGGTGGCAGTTCACACACCAGCCCATCGAAAGGTCGCTGTGTTGCTCCATAATATCCATTTCCTCAACCGGACCGTGGCATTGCATACAGTCGAGTTTCCCTGAGCCAACGTGCACCGCATGACTAAAAAATACATGATCGGGCAGATTGTGAATCCGTTTCCACTCAATTGAGTGCCCGTTTTCTGCGGCATCAACCACTTTCGAAATCTCAAATTTGCCGCTGTTTGTTCCTTCGCGAATCAGAATATGGCAATTCATACAAAGATTTGTGGCTGGAATACCCGCCGATTTACTTTGTTCTACCGTTGTATGACAGTACATACAATCAATTCCGTTTTCGCCGGCATGCACTTTATGCGAGAATTTTATGGGTTGATCGGGCGCATAATTTTCCTGGCGGCCCAATTTTATAGCATCGGTAACAATCATATTTACCTGCCAGCCAAATGCTCCAAGTAGTATTAATAAAGGAATAATTTTCAGTTTTATTCGATGTAAAAAGATCAATTCAATAATTGCCCAAGTGATCAACAACCCTAAAAACAGGAAAAGAATGAGGTTGTTATACGTTGGTTTTGCCGCGGGAACACCTGTATGCACCAAATCATCTAAATAAATTTTTACGGTTTTCAGATCTTCCTCTGAAATATTAAAGTTAACATGCGACGCCTCCATTTTTATCCCAATCGGATTTAATACAGTCGCCTGGAAAGCCTCAAAATCCTTGTCCACGTATTTTATGGCAATATCCATGGCTGAAGGATTCCAGTTTAACGTGTCAACCTGATTTAGATTATGACATGAAACACAAGATGCATAATCGCGATCGAACGGCAATAAGCCTTTAAAAAAGCGTTCACCACGTTTTACTTCGTCGTGCGAATGTCCGTCGGTTACAACAGATTCAGTAGAATCGGCATACAAATTATTGGATAGTAAGATACAAGTAACAAATGCGAACAGGGTTATGAAAATTTGCAATTTTTTCATAAAACCTCCCCAAAAGAAGTGTTCTCTCATTCTGTTAAGTTTAGTAATAAATTAAAGGCCTTTTTCTCTATACTCAACTTATTAACATTAAAAGGACCTTAAAGTTCTAAAACAATTGGATTTTTTACGTTAAACAGCTGTGAATGTTTGAAAAAGATGATAGGTTACATTTATGGAATATGTAATTTTGATTTCAAATATTGATTGCCTGCGGGTTTCCTGTACTTAAGTTTTCTTTTTCTCAAGGTGTTCTGTTAGTTTTTTTACCAGTTTCATGTTTTCAAAAAACTCGGCAGCAATCACGCGGATAATCGTGTAAACAGGTATAGCCAGTATCATTCCGATTATTCCAGCCATACTTCCGGCTGCCAGAATTACAAGAAAGATTTCGAGTGGGTGTGCTTTAACGCTACTGGAATAAATGAGTGGTTGAAAAAGTACGTTGTCGATCACCTGAACAGAAATAAAAACCAGTGTCATCCATCCCAAAGTTGGCAAAACTTCGTTCATAAAATCGAGATTAATATGTAAAGCTGCCCCGATAAGTAATCCGACTGCTGCTCCCATCCACGGACCGAGATATGGAATAACATTGAACATTCCGCAGAACAAACCAATTACAACCGCGTGGTTAAATTCGATCCCAACAATAGTGAGACCAATGGTGTCCAGCAGCATAACCATAAAAACTTCGAATAACAATCCTATAAAGTAACGTCGTAGCAGGTATGATATGGAATCCAGAATATGAGCAACTTTTTCCTCAAGGTGAGTTGGTACCAGCAAAATTATAAAAGTGCGAAACATGGTTTCGTCTTTTAGAAAGAAAAAGGTGATGAAAGAAACCGAAAAGAAACCGATCAGGAGTTCGCCAATGGTACCTGCTACCAAACCAAACCAATTTGAAACCTGTGAGAAGTCAATTTGGGCACCAAGACTTTCCGTTACAATGTCAAGAAAATTCTTCGATTCAATGCTCACTGCATCTTTGCTGAAAAAATGCATCATATTAAGTAATGGGGCCTCAATGGAATCAAGTACCTGGGCAAAGTCAATCTGCGATAAAGTTTCCACCTCGCTGATTAGTAGCGGGATCATAAAACGGAAAAATGAAATAAAAACAATCCATAGGGCCACAAGCGTTGCAAATGCGGCCAGCCCTTTGGGCATTTTAAACCGTTTATATTTTAATTTCATCAACCAGCGAATTAGTGGCCGGCCAATAAATGAAAGAATAACCGAAATAAGGGTGTAGGTTACTATAGCACTAAAGTACCAAAGTAAAAAAATGATAAAAAGAAGTCCGACAATAAAAACCGTATTGCGGGTCCAGCCTTTGAGTTGAATCATTTTTGTTAGTTTTTAACAAATATAATG